>CACOXF010000008.1 GCA_902631125.1 uncultured Bacteroidota bacterium | reverse complement strand
AATGATGAACCAAACGAATAAATGTGCCACAATGACACTTATTTCTTGATTTTGTATGCCAAAATGTCTATCTAACGAAGAACTTCCTGTACTTTGTCAGCAGCTTCTTGGAACAAAACTGCAGTGTGAACAGCCAACCCAGAGGTGTCAATCAACTCTTTAGCGATGTCGGCATTGGTACCTTGTAGGCGAGCAATGATGGGAACTTGTATGCTATCGCCCATGTTTTTATAGGCGTCAACAATACCCTGAGCTACGCGATCGCAACGAACAATCCCTCCAAAAATATTGACTAGTATCGCTTTTACTTTAGGATCTTTGAGGATCAATCGAAAAGCTGTTTCGACTCTGGCTGCATCGGCAGTTCCCCCAACATCAAGAAAATTTGCTGGTTCGCCACCTGCCTGCTTGATCAGATCCATTGTTGCCATCGCTAGACCTGCGCCATTGACCATACATCCAACATTGCCATCGAGAGCAACATAGTTTAGACCCACTTCTTTCGCTTCAACCTCAACAGGGTTTTCCTCTCTTACATCACGAAGTTCTTGATAGTCTTTATGTCGAAATAAAGCATTGTCGTCCAAGGATACTTTGGCGTCGACTGCCAAGATTTTATCATCTGATGTTTTGAGTACTGGATTGATTTCAAAGAGTGAAGAATCGGACTGCACATAGGCCGAATACAAGGCTGTTACAAAGCGTATCATTTCTTTAAACGAATTGCCCGAAAGGCCCAAATTAAACGCAACACGACGCGCCTGAAAAGGCATTAAACCAACTGCTGGATCGATGTCTTCTGTAAAAATAAAATGAGGTGTTTCTTCAGCAACGGTCTCAATATCTACTCCACCCTCTGTCGAATACATAATCATATTATGACCTGTCGAACGATTGAGCAATACAGACATATAATACTCCTCTGACTCAGACGCTCCAGGATAATACACATCCTCAGCAATCAAAACTTGATGCACACGTTTACCCTCTGGAGGGGTTTGAGGAGTAACAAGATCGATCCCCAATATACTGTCAACAACCTCCTCGACCTTGTCAATCCCTTTGGCCAGTTTCACACCACCACCTTTACCACGCCCTCCTGCATGTATTTGTGCTTTTACGACAAACCAAGAGGTCCCTGTCTCTTCTGATAGCTCTTTGGCAACTGTTAATGCGTTTTTGGTGGTATGGGCAACCTTGCCTCTTTGAATGCGTACGCCGAAAGATGATAAGATTTCTTTGGCTTGGTACTCGTGTATGTTCATTGTATTGTTTGTTTGGTGCAAAAATAGAAAACATCCATCGACAACAATAATCAAATCTATTTTTGTTTTTGTTATATTTATAACACTTTGTTGTATTTTTATAATAAAGTGAAAAGTACTTTGATTTCAGAAAAGACAAAGCTAGATTTGTAGCAAATTTTAAATGATGGAGAATTCTGTATTGACATCGATTGCAAATCAATTTGGGAGTCCAATCTACGTCTATGACGCTGAGAAAATAGAACATCAGTACACGCGATTATCTAAAGGGTTTCAGCATGTATCGCAATTGCGAATCAACTATGCTGTGAAGGCGCTGTCAAATGTCAATATCCTTAGCTATTTGCACAGCTTGGGTGCTGGGCTCGACACTGTGTCGATTCAGGAAGTCAAGTTGGGTCTCTACGCAGGCGTGCCAGCACATATGATCATCTTTACACCCAATGGGGTTTCGCTTGAAGAGCTAGAGCAAGCAGCTGCACTTGGGGTGCAAATCAATATCGATAACCTTACTTTACTCGAGCAGTTTGGCAGCAAACACCCTGATGTGCCAGTTTGTGTTCGTATCAATCCCCATGTAATGGCAGGTGGCAATGCCAATATCTCTGTTGGGCATATCGATTCTAAGTTTGGGATTAGCATCCATCAACTCCCACACATTGTTCGGATTGTGGAAAATACAGGAATGCGCATCAATGGGATTCATATGCACACAGGAAGTGATATCCTTGATATTGATGTGTTTCTGCATGCCGCTGAAATTTTGTTTACAACTGCAAAGTCGTTTGACAACCTTGCGTTTTTGAACTTTGGCAGTGGATTTAAGGTTCCCTATCACCCAAATGATATTAAAACCAATATCGAAGAACTAGGAGAAAAACTGGGAGAACGTTTTCAGTCGTTTTGTGAAGATTATGGCAAATACCTGACCTTGGCATTTGAACCAGGAAAGTTTTTGGTCAGTGAGGCTGGGTATTTTCTCACCCAAGTCAATGTGGTTAAGCAAACGACCTCAACAGTATTTGCGCAAGTCAATAGTGGATTTAATCATCTGATTCGACCCATGCTGTATGGCTCACAACATCATATCGAAAATATTTCCAATCCAAACGGCAGAGAGCGATTTTACTCTGTAGTGGGCTACATCTGCGAAACAGATACTTTTGCCAACAATCGTAGAATCAATGAAATTTCGGAGGGTGATGTATTGTGTTTTCACAACGCAGGTGCCTATTGTTTTTCAATGGCGAGTAACTATAATGCTCGCTTACGACCAGCCGAAGTTCTATGGCATCAAGGCGAAGCCAAATTGATTCGTAAAGCAGAACAGTTTGAGAATTTAATCCAAAATCAAGTTGTACTAGACCTCGCTGCAGTAAAGATTTCGTAGGAACTTACTGAACAGTTCTTTTTTAACTATTTTCACTTTTAGGTGTAAATAACCGCATTTAAAGTTGATTTATTGGCAATTCACAACAAATTATAGGATTCACTGTCGGGGTACATTTTGGAGTAAGGTTACAGTTCTAACTTACCCAATCACTCCCGATCCGATCAGTTCATCATCGAGATACCAGGCGGCAAATTGCCCTGCTGCTATGGCCGACTGTGGTTTGTCAAAGACCAAATACAAGCCTTTGGCTGTTGGATGAAGGGTTGCTTTTGCCAATGGCTGGCGATAGCGAATTCGTGCCAGTACCACCATAGGCTTTTGGGGAATAAAGTCTCTTCGTATCCAATGAATATCTTCCTGATTAATCAATAAAGCAGAACGATACAGCCCTGCGTGCGCTTTTCCTTCGCCTACATAGATGATATTCTCCTCCACATCAGTAGCCAATACGAATAAAGGTTCTTTGGTACCCCCAACAGCCAACCCTTTGCGCTGTCCAACAGTAAAAAAATGAGCGCCATTGTGAGTGCCTACTTCAAGTCCATCTGCAGAAGTATAGGTATATTTTTCAGCGAGACTCTCTGGTGTATTTTCCCTTTTGGTTTGATACATTGGGTGATCATCTGCCACTTGCAAAATTCGACCCTTCTTGACTGCGAGTTGCTGTTGTAAAAAATCTGGCAAACTGACCTTCCCTACAAAGCACAACCCCTGTGAATCTCGCTTTTCGGCAGTGACCAATCCTTGCGCTTTGGCAATGGTACGCACCTCTGGTTTGGTCAACTCCCCTATCGGAAATAGTGTTTTGGACAATTGTTCTTGGTTAAGCTGACACAAAAAATAAGATTGATCTTTATTATTGTCCACTCCTGCCAATAACTGGTAATAAGTAGTCCCATACTTCTCCACTTCGCCTTTTCGACAATAGTGACCTGTCGCGATGTAGTCTGCCCCTAACTCCAATGCAATTTTGAGAAATACATCAAATTTGATTTCGCGGTTGCACAAAACATCAGGGTTTGGTGTTCGACCACGTTCATATTCAGCGAACATATTATCGACAATTCTTTGCTTATATTCCTCACTCAAATCCACTGTTTGAAATGGAATACCAATCTTTTCAGCAACGAGCATGGCGTCATGACTATCTTCTAACCAAGGGCACTCTTTGGAGATCGTGACACTATCGTCATGCCAATTTTTCATAAACAAGCCTATCACCTCATAGCCCTGTCGTTGTAACAGATAGGCTGTAACACTCGAATCGACTCCTCCTGAGAGTCCAACGACGACACGTTTTGAATTGGATTTCATATCGAAACAAAGGTAACCAAAAGCTGTCTAGCGACGGCGACCTGATCGTCTTTGCTGTTCGGCCTGCTCCATCATCTCTTCTATCTTTCGCTGGAAACGACTTTGTTTTTTAGGCTTCTTTTTGTTTTCCTCAATCTTCAAAAAGATTTTTTCTTCGTCTATAATATAATTTTTTATAACCAACATAATTCCAATGGTAATCAAGTTTGAAATTAGATAATACAAGCTCAATCCAGAGGCGTAGTTGTTAAAGAAAAACAGCATCATAATCGGCATGAGATAAATCATAAACTTCATATTGGGCATGCCGGGTTGAGAGGGTTGCATTTGCTGCCCCATGGTCATTTTTGAATACACAAAAATGGCAATCGATGCCAACAAAGGGAATAGACTAACATGGTCTCCATAAAAAGGAATTGAGAAGGGAAGTCCGGCTATGGCGTCGTAGGATGATAAGTCCTCCGCCCACAAGAATGACTTTCCACGCAGTGAAAAGGCAACTGGGAAAAAATAAAACAACCCCAAAAAGACAGGCAACTGTAACAAGCTCGGTACACAACCAGCCATTGGGTTTGCCCCTGCTTTGGTGTACAGTTTCATCGTTTCTTGCTGCTTTTTGGCTCGATCGTTTCCATACTTATCGTTGAGCGCATTGATTTCAGGTCGCAATACTTTCATTTTTGCCTGCGACAAATAAGACTTATATGTCACTGGTGAGAGTGCCAATCGTACAATAATCGTCATCACAATAATGGCAATTCCGTAGGGAAGAAACCCACTCAGCAATCCAAATAGTGGGAAGAATAAAAATCGATTAATCCACCCTATAATCCCCCAACCAAAGGAAATAGATCCTGAAAGATTATCATCATATGTCTTTAAAATTTTATAATCAGTTGGGCCAATAAACCAATCAAATGTGGTATTCAGCGCTCCATTTTGAGCAGCAATGGATGTCGATGTTTCAAAGCGTTTTAAATAAACAGATGCGTCACTATCGTCTTCATTCATCAACGATGATGACTCAACATCAATCGACTCAAATTGGGTAGATGGAATGAGTATCATACTAAAGAAATGCTGTCGGTATGAAATCCAAGACACATTTTTATCTCTGTCAGTATCATCACCCATTGCAGACAGTGCCTGTACTTTATCGTCTTCGTACTGATAGGTGAGTTGTGTATATCGATTTTCATAATCTGCACTTAGTGCATGGCGAAAACCATCAAGCCCCCAATATAGATTTGTTTCGGGTTGGACATTTAAACCACTCGATCGAATAACAAATTGGAATCGGTAGGCTTCACTTTCCTCTCTTTCCTTTGATAGCGTGTAAATAAATTCAAGTGTTCCACCAGCGACCTGAGAGCGCATGGTAAGTTGATTTCCATTTAGAATTGGCAAAAAATCTAAATCTCTAGTGTTGATTAAAGACCCATTTGCTTCTATTCTTAAATTAAAATCAGTGTTTGCATCTTTAACAACATAAACCTGCTCATCAAGATAGTTGGTGTGCCCCTTGATTTCGGATTCTTCAATAAACCCCCCTTTGGAAGTAATTGACAAACGTAACAATTCATTTTGAATTGATGTGATTTGCTCCGGAATGGAATCCATCAACATTGGGGCATTGCTTGTTGGAGCCACTTGTTCGGGCTGTGGGTTGTTATCAACTGCTTGCGTTTGTGTTGGTGCATTGGCTAGCGCTTGTGTACTTTGCTCCATCATTTCCGATTGGTCATACATCATCCAAATAAGGACGAGGAAAAGCAAAAAGAAACCAATGATTTGTAAGGGGTCTATTCTTTTTTCTTCCATCTTAGGTTATTTTTTAGATTGTGCATAGTTGTTGCATGCGTTCACAAAATCAACAAACAAAGGGTGTGGCTGTGCAACAGTACTTCTATATTCTGGGTGATACTGCACGCCGACAAACCATGGGTGTGAAAGGAGTTCAATCGCCTCTACAAGTTTGGTTTGAGGGTTCACGCCCGAAGCAACCATCCCGTACTTATTAAATTGATCATAATAGGCGTCATTAAACTCATAACGATGACGGTGACGTTCTTCTGTATAATCTGAATTGTATATTTTATGTAAAAGGGTATTTTTTTCGATTGCACATGCCCAAGCACCCAAGCGCATGGTACCTCCTTTGTTGGCAATATTTCGTTGTTCGTCCATAAGTGAAATAACAGGGTGAGGTGTATCTGCATCCATTTCAACTGAATTGGCACGAGGCAGTTGCAACACATTCCTTGCATACTCAATGACAGCCATTTGCATACCAAGGCAAATGCCAAAAAATGGAATCTTTTGTTCACGAACATATTTGATCGCATTGATTTTGCCTTCAATGCCACGTTCGCCAAAACCTGGAGCAACAAGGACACCATCAAAACTCTCAAATTTATTATGAACGTCTTTCTCGTCCAAATCTGATGAATGTAATGGAACAACCTTAACTTCCACTTCATTGGAAGCACCTGCATGGACAAAAGATTCCAAAATAGATTTGTAGGAGTCTTGTAGTTCCACATACTTACCAATAAGACCTATGGTTACACTGCTTTTTGGGTGTTTGTGTCGTTTTAAAAAGCTCTGCCATTGCGCCAAATCAGGCTTGGTATCCAAATCGATTTCTAGGCGTTTCATAACGACTTTGTCTAGCCCTTCTTCATACATCAAGATAGGTACATCATAAATGGTTTTCACATCAATAGATTGTATGACCGCTTCTTGCTCGACATTGCAAAACAATGCTAGCTTTTTTCGCAAATCGTCAGACAATTCGTGTTCGGTTCTACATACCAATACATCCGCATTGATACCACTTTCCATCAGCGTTTTTACTGAGTGTTGTGTGGGTTTGGTTTTCAATTCTTTCGCAGCAGATAAAAATGGCACCAACGTCAGGTGAATAACAACGCAATTTTCACGACCAAGCTCCCATCGCAACTGACGAACAGCCTCTATGTAAGGCAATGACTCTATATCCCCAACTGTTCCGCCAATTTCAGTAATCACTACATCATGTTCATTGCCTTTACCCAAAAGCAACATACGTTCTTTAATTTCATTTGTGATATGAGGGATCACTTGTACAGTTTTCCCCAAAAAATCGCCTCGTCTTTCTTTCTCAATTACGCTTTGATATATACGACCAGAGGTAACATTATTTGTCTGAGAAGTTTTTATATTAAGAAATCGTTCATAATGACCAAGATCCAAATCGGTCTCAGCACCATCTTCAGTCACATAGCACTCTCCATGCTCGTAGGGGTTGAGTGTCCCTGGATCAACATTGATATAGGGATCAAACTTTTGGATGGTTGTCCGTAGGCCTCGGGCTTGAAGCAATTTGGCTAGGGAGGCAGAGATAATGCCTTTCCCCAATGATGAGGTAACTCCACCAGTCACAAAAACATATTTGGCATTTGGCATTAAAAGCTGCTTTTTATTGCTTCGCCAACAAAAGTACAAAACCACCATGACAAATCGATTGGATTATTCATTTGTTAAATCTATGGTTTCATATCCTTTGTGTTGCAGCAAATAAATCGCAGAATTTCGATACCCTTTGGCTTCTTCTCGAAAGAGGAATTTATTTTGAAGATATTGGGTTTCTCCTAGCGAAAACCCATCGATCAATTTTTTACGTATTGCGGCTCGAAGCGTAAGATCAGTCATCAACTCATATCCTCGTATTGCTTCTCGAGTGGGTACAGTGCCATAAGCATCCTTGTAGCGATCATAAAAGCTTGTGAGTGCAACTGGATTGATATTGATTGTTTCTGCATAGGTAAAAGATAAATTGCCAAGATGTGATTGATCGATATTTTCATCATCATAAGCCGATGAGCGATCTAGAGTGAGCAGTCTTGTTTTCCTATTTTCATTTTGCTGGGCATTCAGCATCGAAACCATACTGATAATCAAATTGGTTTTTTTTGTTTCAAGAAAGACCCAATTTTCTTCCAAGTTGGAAGTGAGAGAGTCGATAACCTCTGGCTTTACAAAATTGAATTCAGAATCAGGGTTTACGATTTCTGCCAAAGGAAACTGTTCTTTCAATCGATTTTGAACAGCCAAGTTTTCAGCATCAGCAACAATAACAACACAAGGATTTTGGGCTTGCTTATCAAGGTAGTCGATGTATCGATGCATGCGTTCTTTGAGCAGTTTGCGATCAGTGAAACTATGCACCACATTTTTTCGCATTTTTAAGGGCTTTGTTGTCAGTGGAGATACCAATGGAACATTCTTCCTTTCAAGTTTTGCACTAACAGTATTAAAATGTCTTGGGACAAAAGGCCCAACCACAAAATCGAATTTCGAAAAATCATTTGTATCAACAAGCTGATTAATCTTAAAGTTATTGTTCTCTGTGTCATATACTGTAAAGTCAATCGTCAAACCAAGTTCAATCAAATCTTCCATGGCTAATCTCGCCCCTGCATAAAAATCCAACGCGATTGTTTGCAGGTTTCTGTTTTGTAAAATTTGATTTGTTTGTTCGATCGAATCAGTTGGAACAGTGGGTAATCGAAAAGGTGCCATCAGAGCCACTTTCAATTCGTTTTGTTGGAACAAACTATCGCGCAGATTGACCTTTTCAACAATGAGATTGTCTTCGATTTTAAACTCATGAGATTTAGTTTTAGGGAGACGTAGAATCATCCCGGCGATGAGTCCTTTCTCAGTGAGCTCAGGGTTGAGGGAAATCAACTCCTCCTCGCTCACGCCAAACTTTACCTCAAGACGATAGTATCCTTCTTTTGGCTTTACAGTGTAGTAGTTGTAATTGGGATCAAAAGCCTTTGTGTCAATATAAGTTTGTGGTATCATCAAATCTTGCCCTATCGATATCACTGCAGACATTTCGGGATTTGCTGATTTGAGTTCGTCGAGTGTAATACCATAGCTGTAAGCAACGCGCCAAGGGGTTTCTCCCTTAGATACTGTATGTGTATTTGCTTGAGGCTCTGGCTTTATTGGTGGTGGTATTTCTTTGTATCGCGGGATTTTGAGTTTCATCTTGCGCTTCAATCCGTCTTTTAATTCAGGGTTGTAATACAACAACTGATAATCACTTATTTGATATCGTTTTGTCAGACTAAAAATCGTATCCCCTTTTCGGACTTTGTGTATCAAAAAATGTGTTCGATAAGTTTCATCTGGGTCTTGTGCCTTGAGATTTGTGGTCATAAGACATAATATAAATCCAAAAAAGAGAAACGCAACCCTATTCCCACTCAATTGTGGCAGGTGGCTTAGAACTGATATCATAAACTACTCTATTGATTCCTTTCACTCGATTAATAATCTTATTGGATACATCCTGCAAAAAGGAGTATGGTAAATTTACCCAGTCTGCAGTCATTCCATCTGTTGATTCAACTGCTCGTAAAGCAACACATTTTTCATAGGTTCTCTCGTCACCCATCACTCCAACACTTTGCACTGGAAGTAAAATAGCTCCTGCTTGCCATACCTTACCATACAAGCCCTCTTGCTTTAGCCCATCAATAAAAATGGCATCAACTTCTTGCAACATTTGAACTTTTTCAGCTGTGATATCCCCTAAAATTCGAATTGCTAAACCAGGGCCCGGAAAAGGATGACGTCCTAGCAATTGGGCAGATAAGCCAAGAGTTTTACCTACTCTCCTCACCTCATCTTTAAATAACATCCGAAGTGGCTCAACAACTTTTAGCTTCATATAGCTAGGCAAGCCTCCAACATTATGATGAGATTTTATTGTGGCTGAAGGGCCTTTCACAGAGATAGACTCAATCACATCAGGGTATATCGTACCCTGTGCCAGCCAAGTGATGTTTTCCAGTTTATTTGCTTCATCATCAAAAACATCAATAAAAACTTTTCCAATATATTTACGCTTTTCTTCTGGCTCAGACACCCCTGCAAGTGCTGATAAAAAGCGATCACTCGCATCAACCCCTTTAACGTTGAGACCTAGCCCTTCGTATTGGGTTAGTACATCAGTAAATTCGTTTTTTCGCAATAACCCATTGTTGACAAAAATACAATGGAGTTGAGGGCCTATTGACTTGTGCAGCAATATCGCAGCTACGGTAGAATCCACACCTCCGGAAAGACCCAACACAACATGATCATCTCCTATTTTCTCTTTTAGTGCTGCTATTGTAATTTCAGCAAAAGAGCTCGGCGTCCAGTCTGGAGTCAGACCAGCAATGGAGATCAAAAAGTTTTGCAACAACTGTTTGCCATCTGTTGTATGAAATACTTCTGGGTGAAACTGAATCCCATATGTTGTTTCCCCATCGATATGATATGCAGCAAACTGCACGTCGTCAGTACTTGCCAAACAAAGACCAGCTTTAGGTAAGGATTTGATCGTATCACTATGACTCATCCACACTTGTGAGCCTTGAGAAATATTATTAAATAATGGGTCATGAATAATTGTCAAGAGCTTGGCACGTCCATACTCTCTGGTTTCAGATGGTGCAACCTCTCCACCTCCAAAATGGGCAAGAAATTGCGCCCCATAGCAAACCCCAAGTAGCGGTATTTTGCCTTTTATTTTTGACAGATCAGGGTGTGGCGCATCATCAGATCGCACTGAAAATGGAGAACCTGATAGGATGACAGCATCGAATGACTCTATCTGTTTTGGAAGCTTATTATAAGGGTGAATTTCACAATAGACATTCAACTCGCGAACACGTCGCGCGATAAGCTGTGTATATTGGGAACCAAAGTCTAGGATTAAAGCCTTGTTTTGCATGGTCAAAAATACGATTTATCGTCATTATGTTTCAAATCAATCGCTTTTTTTGTTTAGAAAAGCATAAGCACATGAAATCACTGTTAAATGGGTCGATATATTTAATCAATGTGGGGATAAAATCATCGCCATATTGCAATATAAACGCTGCAAAATTAACCTTGCGTTCCTGTAAATCTCCCAAGGGAAATAGCTGTTGTTGCAATTCGGCGATGCGTTTGACGTGATCGACTAACTTTTTACGCTGTGCCTTTAGCAACCTTTTTTCAAGGTTTTCTAAACCTTTCATTTGTTTTTTTTCTTGTGCTTGCACAGCTCCCAAAAATGAAACATCAGTCTGTTTTGCCAAGTCATAGAGATGCCCAAACTGATCGCCCAACTGCGTTTTGAGAAAACTCAAATCGATCTCAATATTACTGATTTGACGCACACGACGATTGATTAATTCATTCGAAGGTAAAAATAAATCAGCAGGCGATATTTCCAACGACTTGAGTTTTCGATATTGCTTGTCTGAAAACAACAAAAGTGAAGAGCGCAATTTCAGCATAGGCAGCGGAAGGTCAAAAGACGAAAATGCCTCGCCAAGCTGTAACCAGTATGCAAGCTCTGAGCCACCACCTACATATACCAAATTGGGCAAAACAACTTCTTGAAAAATAGGCCGAAGTAAAGCATTGGGCGAAAATCTCTCAGGATGTTTTTGAAGTGCTGCAACAAACTCTTTTTTGGTAAAAGAAACTGTTGTTTGAACAACATCATAACCATCTTTTGTTTTGGTGATCCGATGCCTGCCAGACCCACCCATATAAAACAGATTTACATCTCTAGGCTTCACTTGTGGCTTTATATTTTTTTTAAAAGCTTTTTCCAATCTTTTCATTACTGACTCACTGGTAGTTTTTATCAGTTGTTTTTCACATTCTTTTTGAACATGAGGTGCAAACTGTTGCTTGAGTTGGGGGTCATCACCATCGACAATTACCAAGCCATAACTTCCGAAAAGCTGATGAACCAAAAACCGAGTGGCATCTGCTAAGTTTGAGTGCTTGCAATAACTTTGCTCAAACAGCTCTTGTAATTCCTTTACATGGGGTCTTTTCCCTAAATGCCGCTTCCAAGTTTTTAAAACTCGATCAAGACCCTCGGTTGACATCCGACCAACTGGACCCTCACTTTTGTTGGGCCAGTGAATCGTTTGTCCCTCAACAGTAAAGTGGTTGATTTCTTCAAAATCGTGATCTTCAGAGGCCATCCAAAATACTGGTAAATAGGTGTTTCCGTCTTTTTTTGCGTTCCACTTCGCAGCAATTTTAATAACGTCTATGATTTTATATAAAAATAAAAGCGGCCCAGTAAATAAATTGAGTTGATGACCAGTGGTGATTGTGAAGCAGTTTGGGGATCGCAAAGCATCTATTTTTATTCTTGACACATCTTGAATATGTTGATACTGTTGTGAGATTACATTGACTAGATTTTCTCTGAGTTGCAATGTAAATCGGTCTTGCTGTTGTTTGATATGGGCTGAATCGGGTCTATTTTGAAATGGTCTATAAAAGCCATCGAGCAAAGGGTCTGAATGGATCAAACGACTTGCCAAAAAAGGAAGACGATTGGTTGTTTTATGATTAATCCCATACTGTTGCATGCGGTAAAGATACGACACAGAAGTTGTCTGCGATAGGCTATGTTCATCGACTTCAGTCAAGTTAGGAGAGATGAATCCAGTAATGCATAAAAAAACCGATCTGAGAGATCGGCTTTTAGCTTTTGTTTCGGTATGGAAAAATTATTACTCTGCTGCTTTGGTAACTTCGAATGGCAGTTGAATCTTAACCTCACGATGCAAACGTATTTCAGCTTCATTGTCACCCAATACCTTTACAGATCCACCTTTAATTTTGATGAACTTTTTTTCGATATCATGACCAGCATCTTTAAGAGCATTGCTCAAATCGGCGTTATTGATTGATCCGAATAATTTACCGGTCTCTCCAGCTTTTGCAGCGATTTTGATATCCGAAGCCAATAACTTTTTTCCAAGTACATTGGCATCTTCAACCAACTTCTTTTCTTTGTAGGCGCGTTGCTTAAGGTTTTCAACCAAAACTTTTTTAGCAGAGGGGGTTGCTAAAATTGCTAAGCCCTGCGGAATTAAAAAATTTCGTCCGTATCCGTTTTTGACCTGAACAACGTCATCTTTAAAACCTAGGTTTTCTACGTCTTGTTTTAATATGAGTTCCATTGTTTATTATTTAAGAAGGTCAGCAACATAAGGCATTAATGCCATGTGACGTGAACGCTTGATGGCAACTGACAATTTTCTCTGATATTTGAGCGAAGTTCCTGTGAGCCTTCTTGGTAAAATCTTGCCTTGTTCGTTGACAAACTTCAATAAAAAGTCTGGGTCTTTGTAGTCAATATACTTGATACCATACTTTTTAAAGCGACAATACTTTTTTAGTTCATTTGTTTCAATGTCTAGTGGTGTGAGATATCGTACTTCCCCTTGTTTACCACTTTTACTCGCTTGTTCTAGTGATGCCATGCGTTATGCTTTAGCTGTTAAACGTTCTCTTCGTTTTTCGGCCCATGCTTCGGCATGTTTGTCTAGCTTGACAGTGAGATAGCGCATTACGCGCTCATCGCGTCTAAATTCCAGTTCTAAAGCATTGACAACTTCAGCAGTGACTTTAAAGTCAAAAAGATGGTAGAAACCACTTTTCTTGTTTTGGATAGTATAGGCAAACTTTTTCAAGCCCCAATCCTCCTGATCAACAAGCTCACCTCCGCTTGAAGTGATGATATCAGCGTACTTTTGAACTGCTTCCTTTATCTGGTCTTCAGATAAAACGGGATTTAAAATGAAAACAGTTTCGTAATGATTCATATTTATAAATTGGGTTGCGAAATTATCACTTTTGTTAATCAATTCCAATCATTTTATAATTTTTTAACCTAAATGGAGTTATGAAGAATTGCAACTACCATACAATAATTGACTGCTTTGCTACATAGGATCGACGTCAACCAAGATATTTACAGATCGAAAGTTGGGTATTTGTTCAAACCTATTGATGATTCGATTGATCTGCACTTTGGCTGATGCAGCAGATTGGTTATTAGGTAGTTTGAGCAATACCTGCATCAAAAATTGGTTGCGTATACGACCTATTGGAGGCGACTGTGGCCCCAAAACAATTGAAAACTGATTTCTCAACGATTGTGTGAACCAGTCTGCTGACTGTTTTAACGTTGCAAAATTTTTATGCTTTAGTTCAAAACGAATCAGGCGAACAAATGGTGGGTATGAAAACTCTTTTCTCTGCTTGCATTGGGTTGAAAACATACTTTCATAATCATATTTCTTCAGTTGCTGAAGGATTTGGTGATTGCTGTCATAGGCCTGAATCACTACGCTACCCTGACGATCTTTTCGACCTGCCCGACCTGAAACTTGTAACAAAAGCTGGAACGCTCGTTCGTGGGCTCGAAAGTCTTGAAAATTGAGTAGTGAGTCTGCCAAAACAACACCAACAAGAGTAACTTTATTAAAATCCAAGCCCTTTGTAAGCATCTGCGTACCAATCAAGATATCCAATTCATGCTGCTCAAAACGCTGAATCAAATCTCTATGTCCATACTTTCCTTTGGTCGTATCAGAATCCATTCGTTCAACGCGAGCCTCAGGAAACAAGTCCTTTATTTCGGTTTCTATTTGTTGGGTTCCAAGACCCATCGGCATTGGATGGGCTGTGCCACATGCTACACAATGTGCAAGACTCAAAACCGCATAACCACAGTAATGACATTTGAGTTTCTCATTGTGTTTGTGATAGGTTAAACTCACATCACAATTGGAGCATTGAGGTACATGACCACAGGCTGTACAGTTCACAAAAGAAGAAAATCCTCGTCTGTTTTGAAACAATATCACCTGCTCTTTTACCTCTAAAGTTTTTGAAATCGCTTCAATCAATGCCTCCGAAAAGTGACCTCTCATCTGCTTTTTTTTATGAGAAGCCTTCAGGTCGATTACTTCAATTGTTGGCATCGAAAAACCTTTAAATCTCTTTTTTATTTCGACAATAGAGTACTTCCCGACATGACTGTTATGGGTGGACTCAATCGAGGGAGAAGCAGACCCCATCACAATTTTGGCCTGATGCAAGCCAGCAAGTACCACAGCCACATCCCTCGCATGATAACGAGGGTTTGATTCAAACTGTTTGTACGCGATTTCATGCGATTCATCAACAATGATGAGCCCAATATTCGAAAATGGTAACAGCACTGCCGATCGAGCACCAACGATCAATTGTGCGCTGGGGTGTTGTTGCATAACCTTGTTCCAAACCTCAGCACGTTCGCTAGGTGTGAAGCGAGAGTGATAAACAGACATACATTTACCAAAATGAACATAAAGACGCTTGATAATTTGTGTTGTCAATGCGATTTCAGGCAGAAGAAAAAGAACTTGTTTTCCATTGTTAATCATCTCTTGCACAAGATGAATATACACTTCCGTTTTTCCCGACGCTGTGACGCCATGCAATAAAATACGATTCGTTTCATTGGCATCATATTGAATCGATCGCAATGCTTTTTGTTGGGAATCTGTAAGCACTTGGGGAGGCATTTCGGGTGCTGTTTTAACTGCCAAGCGATCGACAACAACTGACTGCTGATCCAAAACACCATTTTTGATAAGTGTTTTGACAGAAGATGGAGATACCCCTGAGATTTTCAAAAATAATGATTTTTGAACAGGTGGTTTTTGTTGCATAAACTGCAATAGCGTTTCTCGCTGTTTGGGATAACGAACCACATCATTCAAGAAGGCTTGAAGGTTCTCATCCTCTTTATACTTGGGAGATAGAACCAACTGTTGTTCTTGCTTGGGTTTGAATTTTGTATAGACCTCCTCACGTACTTGAATCAAGTCATGGCTAAGCAACTCCTGGGCGAGTTTAAAGTTGTTTTTTGAAAGCTCAAGTTTGACAGTTTCTGATAGGGTAATATTTCCATATTGTTGCAAAAAATTAAGAAGTTGCTCGGCATGAGCACTGAGCTTGACGTCTGATGAAGGAAGTTTATGAAAGTGAAGTTCTGTCTCACTTTCAAGCAAAAGAATACTGGGCATGGCAGCACGATAAACACTGCCAAAGGGACTCATGTAATAGGTTGAAATCCACTCCCATAGCTCGATTTGTTTTTGACTAACAATAGGGGCTTGATCTATAATATACTCAATTGACTTAGCTTCATAAGCAGGGATAGTTGTATGGGTCTTATAACTTATAGCAGCGTATTTTTTTTTGCTGCCAAAGGGAACAACAATTCGAATGCCTGGCTGAATAAAATTATATTCTTCTTCAGTTACAGCATATGTAAATATATTGGGGATTGGCAACGGCAGAATCAAATCAACAAAAAATGGCATATGATTTATACTGTTTTAAAAATTGACTTTTATGCTCATTTGTGATTGCGAAAATTCCCAAAACAAGGCAAAGCATGAATAGCGAAAGTAAGAAATTTCTACTTCGTAAACACCTAAATGGTTGTATCTTTATCATATGAAAATAAAATGTGTCGCCATAGGAAAAACAGTAGGCCTATATGCAATAGAAGAAGTACAAACCTATGTGAAACGCATCCAACATTTCATGCCTTTTGAGTTCATTGAACTCAAAGAAATCAAACACAACAAACACAATCGAGAAAATGCACTGTTGACAGAGGAGAAAAGTATTTTAAAGCATGTCAGTAGTCGAGATGCTTTGATTCTTTTTGATGAAAAAGGAAAGCAAATGGACTCAAAAGCTTTTGCTCAATTTATCTCCAAACAGACGATGTTAAAGAGGGGGACGCTAGTGTTTTGTCTTGGAGGTGCCTATGGTTTTAGCGAATCTTTACGCAAGCGTGCAAAAAGGATGGTTTCACTCTCCCCCATGACTTTCACTCACCAACTTGCCAGAGTGATTGCCCTTGAACAGCTCTATCGAGCTTATACGATCATCAATCATCATCCCTATCATCACGTATGAAAAAGCTAATTCTCGCCACACACAACGAACATAAAGCAGAGGAGTTTAAGCAAATTCTACCTCAGTTTCATGTGCAAACACTCGCAGACCTCAACTATGATCAGGAGATTTATGAAACAGCACCAGACTTGGAAGGGAATTCGCTTTTAAAAGCTGATACGATTTTTAGGCAGTATGGTCATTTAGTAGTTTCGGATGATAGTGGTCTTGAGGTTCAGGAATTGAATCGTGCGCCGGGTGTGTGCTCGGCTCGTTATGCTGGCGAGCAGAAAGATGATCAGAAAAACACTGAAAAACTACTTCATGAACTCAAAGGTATCACAAACAGAAATGCACAATTTAGAACAGTTATCACACTTATGAGCTCAAGTGACACCCTTCAGTTTGAAGGGATTGTTGAAGGTACAATCGTACATGAACCCAAAGGTAACAAGGGCTTTGGTTATGACCCTGTTTTTATTCCCAATGGATATCAAAAAACATTTGCAGAACTCTCATCAAATGAAAAAAATAAAATCAGTCATAGAGCCAATGCTATAAAAAAACTGGTTGCCTTTCTAGAAAAAAATCCAACTTTTTGTTAAAATTTAGTAAAAAATATATGGTCATAGCTCTGAAACAACTTAGTTTGCACAATACAAAAATGACTAGACATTTTTTTTTATTGGTTTTACTTTTGGGTTGGAGTACACAATTGGCAGCACAAGAGGTGATTGGGGTTGTCAAAAATGCTTCTAACGACAAACCAATTCCAACTGTTCATGTGTTAAATCTAAACAAGGTTTTGATGAGTATCACAGATGCCAATGGTGTTTTTGCCATTGATGCTGAAATCAATGACACCTTGTATCTTTCTTATCTAGGGTTTAAGTCGATTAAAATTACTGTTACAAACGACCTGATTAAATTTCCAAAAACAGAGTTCAAATTAACAGCACTGGCACTGGCACTTGAAGAAGTCATCGTTCGCCCGTATCAGCTTACAGGCTACCTTGAAATCGATGCTAAAAATGTTCCCATCAATCGCAATCAGCGCTACAGTATCCCTGGGCTGCCGACTGGTGGATACGAGGCTGGTAGTCGAGCGCCATCGGCTTTTTCAAGGGTTGTGGGATCAATTTTCAATCCTTTTGACTTTTTGCATAATCTTTTTGGTAAAAAACCCAACGAATTGCGAAAACTCAAAAAAATGAGAGAAAACAACCTTCTGCGTGACTTGCTTTCTGTAAAATATGATCGAGAAACTCTACAAGAGTTTTTGCAATTGGAAATCAATGATATTGATGAAATATTACGAAACTGTAACTTCTCTGAGAGTTTTATTCGTACAGCCAATGATTTGCAGATATTAGAAGCAATCAGTGGTTGCTATGAGGAATACAAGGTTTTAAGTCGTAGATAAGTCTATAAAATAGTACATTTGCACTGAAATTACATGCATGCTTCTCAATACACTAAACGCCATTTCGCCAATCGACGGACGCTATCGCGATAAAACAAAACCACTGCATGCATTTTTCTCAGAACAAGCACTTATCAAATATCGCGTTCAAGTAGAGGTTGAATACTTTATTGCGCTATGCTCCCACCCCATTCCCCAACTCGAATCGTTTCAACATTCACAGTTTGAGGATTTACGATCGCTTTACAAGAACTTTTCACCTGAGGATGCCAAAGCGATAAAAGACATTGAGAAAATAACCAATCACGATGTGAAGGCAGTAGAGTACTTTCTAAAAAATAAGTTCGATAGTTTAGGTATAGCAGCATATAAAGAGTTCATCCATTTTGGATTGACCTCTCAAGACGTAAACAACACTGCAGTACCATTGTCAATTAAAGACGCAATTGAAGCTGTGTTGCTGCCACAAATCGAGAATACAATTTCAATGTTAGACAAAATGTCGTCTCGTTATCAAAACATACCTATGCTGGCGCGAACCCATGGTCAGGCTGCATCACCAATACGATTGGGAAAAGAAATACAGGTGTTTAGTGAACGAATCAAACAACAAATGAGTCTTCTACATCAAATACCGCATGCTGCAAAATTTGGAGGTGCTACTGGAAATTTTAATGCACATCAGATTGCTTACCCCAACATTGATTGGCGAGTTTTTGGTGAAAACTTTGTTGAGAAAACCCTTGGTCTTCATCACTCTTTTCCAACAACACAGATTGAGCATTACGATCACCTGGCTGCCTTGTGTGATACTTTTTCAAGAATCAACACCATTTTGATTGATCTGAATCGGGACTTTTGGACTTATATTTCCATGGATTATTTCAAACAAAAAATCAATGACAATGAGGTTGGTTCGTCTGCGATGCCGCATAAAGTCAACCCTATCGATTTTGAAAATGCAGAAGGAAACTTGGGGATTGCCAATGCTATCTTTTCATTTCTATCCTCAAAGCTCCCCATCTCCCGACTCCAACGAGACCTGACAGACAGTACTGTTCTTCGCAACATTGGCGTTCCATTTAGTCATATGCTGATTGCTCTTGCATCTCTACATAAAGGGCTTGGTAAATTGGAAGTGAATGAAATTGCCATCGATGAGGATCTCAATAATAACTGGGCTGTGGTTGCTGAAGCCATACAAACCATCCTTCGACGAGAGGGCTTTCCAAAGCCTTACGAGGCACTAAAAGGACTGACAAGAACCAATAGCGAAATCAACAAAGAAAGTATCCAGCAATTTATCAACGAATTGGATATCAATCAAGAACTCAAAGCAGAGCTACTTCAGATTAGCCCTCAAAACTACACAGGAATTTAGTGGTTAGGTTTTTACCTGACCTTTTAATTTATTGAGCTCCTCCCCTGCTGGTATATCAAGTTTTTGTACCAATGAAGCGATTCTCTTCAAATCAATTTTTCCATCAATATACAGCAATACTGTTTGATTACGATAATCAAGGGCAGCATTGTCATTATCCCCTTGTGACAGCATCACAAGTTGATCCACAATATTCTCCTTTTCAGAGAGTTCTGCAAAAAAATACACAGTGGTTTGATCCTCACGAACTTGGATCAACTCAGAAAGCTGGTTCGTTTTTGCATACTCCTGTGTCCAGTCGGAAAAGGCATCAGAAATTGTAGGCTCATAGGTTCGCAAGAGTTTAAAAGTATTGATTTGAGAAATCAACTCTAAAAACTCCTTTGCTTCAGGGTCTTTATCATCAATATTGAGCTTGGAAAGCATCGAAAACGTCTGTGGACTAATAGATACATAGTTAACTCTTTCATTAGATTTGTAGGTCTCAAAAACAGATTGTGCCATCATCATCGGGGCAATCGTTAAAAATAAAAAAGTTTTTTTCATGTCCTAATTAATGTGGTTATCCTACGAAAATACAATAAAGATTTTGATCGCTCCCTCTCCTTAAATTGAATTTGCCATAAAATCATTATATTGCGTATGCTACGAATCTTACAGATACATTATATGCGTTTTTTATTTTTAACTGGGCTTCTTTTAATAACCTTAGTTTCATGCAAAGACGAAGATGATAGCATCTCGGTTCGTGAGTATGACTTTGAAATTGAGGACTTTATTTGGGAAGCATTAAATACATATTACTATTGGCAAGATACAGTCCCAGATCTTGCTGATAATCGTTTTAGCTCACAAAAATCATATGCAACATTTTTATCCCTGTCAAGTGAAAATCAAGAGCAGTTGTTTGAATCGCTACTATTTGACAAGGATCGGTTTAGTTGGATTATGAGTGATTACACTGCTCTCGAAAACCAGTTGAGTCGTATTTATAAAACAAGTGGGATGATGGTTGGGTTGGCAACGATTGGAGACTCTGATGACTTGATTGCCTATGTTCGTTATGTATTGCATGGTTCTGATGCAGCTGAAAAAAACATAAAACGTGGAGACCTTTTTCTAAGTGTCAACAACGAGCAGTTGACGATAAACAATTACACTGAATTGCTAAATAGCGAGGAAGAATCCTTTAGCATTCAACTCGCCGAAATCAATGAAGGGACTGTAAATCCAACATCCAAAAGCATCGATTTGGTGAAAGCAGAGATACAAGAAAATCCAATCCATATACACAAGATAATAGAACTTAACAACAAAAAAATTGGGTATTTGATGTATAATGGGTTTGTAGCTGATTTTGATGCAGAACTCCAAAATGTTCTGGCTGGATTTCAAACCCAAAATGTGAGTGATTTCATTATCGATTTGCGTTATAATCGTGGTGGACGGACCAGCTCATCAATCAAACTTGCAAGTATGATTACTGGTCAATTTTCAGGGGAATTATTTGCCCAAATAAAGCATAATGATAAACTTTCCTCATGGAATGAAAGCCAAGTATTTGAATCGAATCCAGTTCAATTGGGAATGACCCAATTGTATGTTATAAGTTCTTCTAGCACTGCATCGTCAAGCGAAGTCTTAATCAATGGCCTATCACCCTATATTGATGTGATACTCGTTGGAGATCATACAACAGGAAAGAATGTTGGCTCATACACTATTTATGACTGGATTGATAACAATGGGACTGTCAACCCCCGACATACTTGGGCAATGCAGCCAATCACACTAAAAATTTCCAATGTCAATGGGTTTGCAGACTTTGAAGATGGCTTCCAAGCAGATCATATTCTTAGAGAGGATATTGCTAATTTGGGATCCCTTGGAAAGATCGATGAGCCCCTTTTAGAAAAAACCTTAGAAATCATGGGTGTACTGCCAGCTAGGTTAGAAAAGAAAGCATTTCGTAAAGAGAGCATTCAATTTAAACAGTTTATAAATTTACAAAAAGCATTTATGCACTTCGACAACCCTACTAAAATACATACGATACGCCAATCGAAAGATTTCGCCCGCGACTAGTGTAACCACGAACCTCTTCATAATCGGCATCAAACACGTTTTCGATTGACCCAAACAGCGATACCCCCGGTTGTGAAAGTTGGTGCGAAATCCTGAAATCCAATAACCAATACGAAGACAACACCACTAAGTCTTGTCCAACTTTGTCGTCACGATCTCCTACAAATTGAATGCTGGACAAGAGTTGAGTATTCGAATTGAGTTGCTGACGAAAACTGGCATTGATCTTGTGCTTGGGAATGCGCAAACCCTCCCCTTCTTCTTGCTGGGTATAGGTATAGTTAGTTTGAAGAAGAAGTCGATCTGTTATTGGATAGCGACATAAAAACTCGGTGCCATACACACTAAAGTTTCTTGTGGAATTGGTATAGCGAAAAGTAGTCATATCGTAATCGACAAAATTTTGGTGATCTCGGCTAAAATAAACCAATTGAAACTGTCCGCCATTTGAAAAAAAGAGTAAACTACCGAATTCTAAACTTTGATTGGTTTCGGGTTTTAGGGTTTGATTACCAGAGTAAGTATCAAATAATTTATAGAGTGAAGGGGCAATAAATGCTGTGCTCAAACTGGCATGAAAACGTAGATTTACAGAGTCAAAATCGAAATATAGTGAGGGGTTGATATGGTATGTCCAATTCGAACCATAGGTACTGTGCTCGCTCAAACGTGCCCCTGCCTGAGCTTCAAGCAGACCATTGGATTCGTACAATACATTTACGAAATAATCCATTAAGTCCGTTGAGACTTTATCACTAAACTGTGCCTTTTGTTGTTTGTGATTGAGTCCGATCAAACCTGTGAGATTCGTTGAGAGTTTGGTGGAAAAAACTCCTTCGGCATCCATGGCATCTCCTTCAAAATACATCGGAAAAGAAGACACAAAGTCTCGACTGGATGAAGACCAAGATACACGCCCAACAAACGAACTGGACTTACCTGTCCATTTGGGCTGAACGACCACACGCTGACTCACACTTGTAAAGTGGTTGTCCGCGTCTATCAAAGCGGGAAAACTATCATCATATTCACTTGAGAAATAATCTTTCGTAAAAATGGTATTTAGTCGAAAATCAGATGAGATCTGGAGTTGATACTGTGCGCTTAAATTTTGTTTTACTGTCGAATCTTCTTCGGCACCAATCACAGATGACATGCCCATCGTTCGCTGATCGGATAGTGAAATCAAACCAGCATGAGTTGCATTGCCCAAAGCGAATTGGAGTTGGCGGGTCTGGAAATCAAGTTCTATTGGGAAGTGCCATTTGTCGTTATTGGTTCCAAAAATGGTTCGAATCGATCCGCTTAGAGATTGTTTCTTGGGTTGGTTAGTTGTGATTTTGATCACTGCTGTTGCTGCTGCACTCCCGTACAAGCTACTGGCAGCACCACGAATGATTTCTACCGACTCTATCGATGAAAGATCAATTGTTCTCAAGTCGAAATCGTTTTCAATTTGTGTGGGGTCACTCACAGGTACTCCATCAATTATGACCAATAGCTGTCGGTTGTTTCCACCACGGATAAAATAACTCAACTCGGATCCAGGATGAGACTGTGCTCCATTGATGTGTATGCCAACTTGGTTTGTGAGTAAATCAGCTAAGGTACCACCGAGAAAAGGTTCGATATCTTTCGAGGTGATCAGGGTAACTGATCGTCCTGTTTTGGAAACAGATCTCTCAAAACGAGAGTCGGAGACCGTGACCTCATCGAGTTGAACCAAATCGTTTTGTGCGAATACAAAAACGCACGTCAACATACACAGGACTTTTAAAGAAAATATTCTTATCATTTTTGATTATTAAAAATTAAGCACCGCTACTTATCCCGAGTAGTTGTACTACAAAAAACAAAGGCAGGTCTCCTGGCTCACGTTCATTTCAACCTTCCCAACGATTGTCAGTGGTTTGTAGAGAAATGAATGTACACGTTTACAGTTGCGGGAACAGCGAAAGCTTTTCACTTTCTTCCCTTTTCATTTACAATTCACGAATGTGAATTGTAAAACCCTTGCGCTTTGTAAAGGTAATAAAGCGAAACAAATTATTGGATTTTAAAAAAATAGCTATTTTTGATTCAAATTGCAATGATGGTTTTGACCCTCTCTAAAAAGGAAAAAGTACTTGTCAGTTTTGTTTTAATTGCTGCACTGACAAGACTCATTCCTCACCCGCCAAACTTTGCTCCTATCACAGCAATGTCGCTCTTTGCTGGGGCCTATTTTACACGAAAGCAGCTTGCCTTTATAGTACCACTCCTCGCCATGTTGATCTCCGACCTCTTTTTGGGCTTTTACGCCATTTCGATTTTTGTTTATTTATCGTTTGCTGTGATTACATGGCTTGGGCAACAAAAAAAAAGGGTTACCCCAAAGCTCGTTTTACTGGGTAGTGTTTTGTTTTTCCTCATCAGCAATCTCGGTGTTTGGCTGTTGTATTACCCCAAAACTATCGACGGGCTTGTCACCTGTTTTGCGCTAGCCATACCGTTTTTTGTTACATCCATGCTTGGTGATATCTTCTACAGTGTGACTTTGGTACTCGGATTTTATGCAATCAACAGACGTTTGCAACTATCTTAGTTTTAACCCTCTATTACGTTGGGTTTACTCAACTCATCCGCATCTAAAGCCATACGTTTGTTGTCTGGTGAAAGTCGGACAATGTCCTTATCGATTTTGCGAAACTCTCCCGTGAGGTCATTGTAGTGATTGACTGCAGTACCCAAGGTTTTCCCGAGTTTGGTGTGATAGGTTTGGTAGGCATTCAAATGCTTGGTGAGCTTGTCCACATTTGCAAGAATTTCCTGAACGGATTTTTCAATTTTGAGATTGTGTAAAGCCTTTACCGTAATTTGAAGCATGGGAAACAAACTCATCGGAGAAACAATCATCACTTTTTTATCATAGGCATAGCTTACCAAATCGCGAGAATTGATTTGCAGACTTCCCACCCGACTGTTGAGCAAGTCCTGATATAAACCGTCTGCTGGGATAAACATATAGGCATAATCGGTGGTTTGCTCACTGGGGCGGATATATTTGGCGGTCTCATCAATCCGTGAACGAATGTCTTTGCGAAATTGAGACTCCAGAGCCTTAATCTCAATGGGATCGCTGCTTTCGATCATTTTATTGTAATTGTCCAACGAAAACTTGGCATCAATGGGAATGATAAACTGTCCAACCTTTACAATAGCATCCACGGTTTCGCCATTTGTAAAATTGTGCTGCATACTAAACAAATCCGGTGGCAGTACATTGGCCAATAAATTTTCGAGCTGAATCTCTCCCAAAATCCCTCGTTGTTTGGAGTTACCTAAAATCTTTTCTAAAGATTTCATCTGAGTCGCAAAATTGAGCACCTGTTCATTGGTTCCCTTAATTTTTTCTAATTCTGAAGTGACTTCCTTAACGATTTTATTCGATTGAGAAAACTGCAATTGCATGTTTTGTTTAGTACTTTTCTGAAATTCACTAATCCCTTGATTGATAGTTTTGAGTTTCCCTTCAATTTCAACTCTTGAGCTTTGAGCATTTTGCGCTACATCCTTTCTAATTTCTTGAATTTCGTTGCGCAGTGCTTCGTTCAACTGAACTAAAAGTGAATTTGAACCTGAAGTATTTCGATTTCTTAAAAAAAACATTGTGAGCAAAACACCCAAAATGACGAGAAGTAAAATGAATTCTAATGACATAAAACGAATTTACAAAAAAACTACTTGCTCAAGTACATTTTTCTGCGAGCATACAACTCGTAGAAATCATCATCTTTCAGGGTGTTAATAAACAAGATACTTTCGCCTGTGCTCTTCATTTCTGGACCCAGTGCCTTATTGACATTTGGAAACTTATTGAAGGAAAAAACAGGCTGTTTGATCGCGAATCCTTCCAAGTGTGAGGTGTAATCAAAATCCCCTACTTTGTGTTTACCAAGCATGATTTTTGCAGCATAATTTACGAATGGTTGCTGCTTTGCTTTGGCAATAAAAGGAACTGTTCTCGAAGCACGTGGGTTGGCTTCAATAATATATACCAAATCGTCTTTGATTGCAAACTGAACATTGATAAGACCTACAGTGTTTAATGCAATTGCTATTTTTTTCGTGTGATCTTTGATTTGTTGCATAACAAAATCACCAAGATTGAATGGTGGTAGGGTGGCGTTGGAGTCTCCAGAGTGAATTCCGCAAGGCTCGATATGCTCCATTATCCCAATAATTTCGACTGTTTCACCATCACAAATTGCATCTGCCTCGGCTTCAATCGCTCCATCTAAATAGTGGTCTAAAAGCAATTTATTATTGGGAATCTTTTGCAGTAAATCGACTACGTGCGCTTCTAGTTCTTCTTTGTTGATCACGATCTTCATTCCTTGTCCGCCAAGAACATAGGATGGTCGAACAAGAATTGGGAAGTCAAGTTTTTCTGCCAACTGCAAGGCTTGTTCTGGTGTTTCAGCAACACCAAACTCTGGGTAAGGAATGTTATTCTTTTTGAGTAAAGTCGAAAAGCTTCCGCGATCTTCAGCCAAGTCAAGAGACTCAAAAGAGGTCCCCATGATTTTGATGCCGTAACGGCTGAGTTTTTCAGCAAGTTTCAAGGCAGTCTGACCACCC
Source organism: uncultured Bacteroidota bacterium (assembly GCA_902631125.1). Classification (GTDB taxonomy): domain Bacteria; phylum Bacteroidota; class Bacteroidia; order Flavobacteriales; family Flavobacteriaceae; genus UBA724. Next base: position 6,456 of record CACOXF010000008.1, on the reverse strand, counting down.
AACTGCACGATGACTCCCACTGGATTTTCATACTGAATAATGTCATAAATATGCTCCCAAAAAACAGGTTCAAAATAGAGCTTGTCTGCTGTGTCAAAGTCAGTGGATACTGTTTCAGGGTTGCAGTTAATCATAATTGTTTCATAGCCACATTCAGCAGCAGCCAAAACACCATGTACACAACAGTAGTCAAACTCGATCCCCTGCCCAATTCTATTGGGACCTGAGCCCAGGACTACTATTTTATCTCGCTTAGAGTCTACACTTTCGTTGGCTACAAATGTTTCTCTACCCTTTATATGAACTTCATCTTCAAAGGTAGAATAGTAGTAAGGGGTTTGAGCCAAAAACTCTGCCGCACAGGTATCGACGAGTTTATACACTCGATTCACCCCCATTTCATTTCTTAAATTATAGACCTCACTCTCCAAGCATTCCAACATATGAGCGATTTGGCGATCTGCAAATCCTTTTTGCTTGGCTTCCAACAACAATGGTTTTGAAATATCTTTGATGCTGTGCTCAGAAATTTTTAACTCAAGGTTATATAATTCCTCGTACTGACGCAGGAACCACATATCAATTTTAGTTATTTCGTGTATGCGATCAAGAGAGATCCCCATTTGAATTGCATCATACAGCACAAACACTCGGTCCCAAGTCGCATGTGTGAGTTTGGATATCACCTTTTCATAATCAGTGTATCCCTTGCCATCTGCACCGAGGCCATTTCGTTTGATCTCTAGGGATTGTGTTGCTTTGTGAAGTGCTTCTTGAAAAGACCTTCCAATACCCATCACTTCACCAACAGATTTCATTTGTAAGCCCAACTCTCGTTCAGACCCTTCAAACTTGTCAAAATTCCATCGAGGAATTTTCACAATCACATAGTCTAGGGTTGGCTCAAACAATGCTGAAGTTGAACCAGTGATCTGATTGCTCAGCTCATCGAGTGAGTAACCTATTGCTAATTTGGCAGCGATTTTGGCAATAGGATATCCTGTTGCTTTGGAGGCTAAGGCTGAAGATCGAGACACACGTGGGTTAATCTCAATGGCAATGATATCTTCTCTATCGTCTGGGCTGACAGCAAATTGTACATTACAACCACCTGCAAAGTCACCAATGCTTCTCATCATTTTGATGGCCATATCACGCATACGCTGATAAGCAGTATCAGAAAGGGTCATCGCAGGAGCAACTGTGATCGAGTCCCCTGTGTGGATTCCCATCGGATCCATATTTTCGATGGTACATATAATGACCACGTTATCGTTTTTATCACGCAACAATTCCAACTCATACTCTTTCCAACCTAGAAGTGCTTTATCAATCAAAACCTCATGAATTGGTGAGGCCTCTAGTCCTCTTGTCAGTAAGGTTTCAAATTGATCTGCAGAATGTACAAAAGATGCACCTGTACCACCAAGGGTAAAAGAAGGTCGTATCACAAGTGGAAAACCAAATTCCTGTGCAATTTCTTTTCCTTTAAGAAACGAAGTTGCTGTCTTGGCAGGAGCCACAGGAATGTCAATGGTTTTTAGTAGTTTTTTGAACTGATCTCGATCTTCAGTAATTTGAATTGCATCGATATCGACACCAATAATCTCAACGCCAAACTCTTCCCAAACGCCTTTTTCATCTGCTTCGATGCAGAGGTTCAGTGCCGTCTGACCACCCATTGTAGGTAGTACAGCATCGACTTTGTGCTTTTTTAGGATATCACGAATAGACTTTGTTGTGAGAGGTTTTAGGTAGATATGATCCGCCATTGAGGGGTCAGTCATAATCGTTGCAGGGTTGGAATTGATCAAAATTGTTTCAATTCCATCTTCACGTAGCGAACGAAGTGCTTGACTTCCAGAATAATCGAATTCACAAGCTTGACCAATGATAATGGGGCCTGAACCTATTAAAAGAACAGAGTTTAAATCAGGTCGCCTCGGCATAAGTTGTGTGGTGTGTTAATTTTGATTGAAATATATATAAAAAAAAGGTGTCACTACAATTAGAAACACCTTTGTTTTTCAACGATTTATTCACTTATTTCTTATGTCTGGGTTCAGAGGATACAGATAATTTCTTTCTGCCTTTTGCACGACGTGCGGCGAGTACTTTTTGACCACCAACAGAAGACATTCGTTCCATGAAACCATGCTTGTTGCGGCGCTTTCTTTTAGATGGTTGAAATGTTCTTTTCATAATAATTTGTGTATCTCTCACGCAAACGGTTGCAAATATACAATATAAAATGGCGATTTCAAGAAGCATTCCATAAGAATTATCTATTTTTGACTCGCAAATCAATAAGATGTTTCCAAAATTTATCAAAATCGTTCTGGCCATTCTCACTTTAGGCTATGCTGTTTATCAATTTACAGAAGAATTTATCGGCAATGGAGTTGCATTGATTTTTCTCTCTGGAATGTTTGTTTTTTTATACTACAAAAACGAAATTTTATTATTGGCTTTTCTACGTATGCGAAAACAAGATTTTCAGGGAACCCAAAAGTGGTTGAACAGAATCAAAAATCCTGAAAGTGCTTTGACGACAAAGCAAGTTGGGTACTATAATTTCATAAGAGGAGTCATCACTTCTCAATCCAATCTCACACAAGCAGAAAAATACTTTCGAAAAGCTATTTCACTTGGTCTCAATATGAAGCATGATATGGCGATGGCAAAACTCAGTCTTGCAGGGATCGCGATGCAAAAAAGAAGAAAACGAGAAGCAACTACACTTTTAAAAGAAGCCAAAAAACTTGACAAACAAGGTATAATGAGCGAGCAAATCAAGCTGATGCAACAACAGCTTAAGCGAATTTAATTCCTTAACACCTGAACTTCATATTCCTTTTGGATTCGATTGGCAGTTGAATGCCCTTTGATCCAAGGGTTCAACTCTCGCAAATCTGAATAACTTATGTTGTGAGACAAGGCAAAATCAACCCAGTTAATGTTCGACTTGCTGATTCGTACAAGCTTGACATCTGGAAAAGTGTAAGCTTGCTCATCATTAATGGCAAAGCCATAGGTTTCAGGGGATTCAAAAATCAACTTTGTGGCGAATAGTCGGTATATATATCTACTGGTTTCTTCACTGAGAAACAAATCGTAGTATGACTCTGCTTTTTGATTGTTCATCGCAGATTGAATTCTCTGCTTTCCAGCATTGTATGACGCTGCAGCCAAAGTCCAATTCCCAAACACTTCATAAGCGTCTTTCAAGTATGCAGCTGCACTTTGAGTCGATTTTATTAGGTGTAGACGCTCATCAACATCTCCATTCACTTCCAATCCGTATTCCCTTGCTGTTTGTGGCATAAACTGCCATAAACCCTCTGCTCCCGCTGGTGATTTGACATGAATCAAACCACTTTCAATGACTGCCAAATACTTAAAGTCATCTGGAATGCCATTTTTTCTGAGAATGGGCTCTATGATTGAAAAGTATTTTTTTGAACGCTTTAGTACCAAAATTGTATTCGAATGCCAAAAAGTATTGACCAATAATTCACGATCAAATCGCTCCTGGACATAGTATTTATCAAGAGGTACTTTTTCATTGGCAAATGATATCGTTCTTGGTTGTGATGGGATGTTCTGCAGCTTCAAATGAGTGGATGAAGTGCTGTTGACTGTGTTGCATTGTGTCAAAAAAATGATAAAAAATAATAGAAAGAAAACAGTAAACTTTAGTAAAAACTTATTTTTCATTTTGAAATGATTTCTGGAAGATGTTTGTTGAGCCAAGTAGCTTTTTGCAAAATCAAGGCATGTGTTCCACCTGGCACTGATATATAATTTTTGATAGTAAACACAGGGATCAAAGCGTCGATAGAACCATGAATATGCACTACGTCAAGGTCAGCTTCTTCCCTATCCCATTGAAAAAAATGATGCAAAGCCCAGTCAAGATATTTTTTATCTCGAACTGAAAGGTAATACTTATGAAGCTTCATCCTCTTTTTCATGGATGGTCCAAAAACAAAACTGATAAAATCCTCTGTTTTATCAACCCATTGTGTAGGGAAGTATTTATATGCTTTCGACTTACGACCAAGGGTAAAGTGAATTGGGAATTCCTTATATGATTTTACACTAGAAATGATAATGACCTTTTTCGTAGAAATTATTTTTCTCATTTCCTGAACGATTATTCCCCCAAACGAAACACCAATCAAAACTGGCTGCTCATGCATTATCTTTTCACTCAGCCGACCAACGTATGACTGAAGGCTCTCATCTTTTTTGGGGTCAATCCAATCCAACAGATGAATTTTGTACTGTTTGGGCAAACGTATGTATTCAAAAATTTTCGAGTTTGCTGCCATTCCAGGCATACAATACACATGGATTTTATTGTTCATGACTCTACAAAACTACAGTCTTTTTTATTTTGCTTAAATTTGCAGAAAGTTTGACGTTATGGAAATCACAGATAATTCCTTTTTGCGCCAATTTGAAACCCAAACAAATGACGGTTTGGCCAAAATCGAGTATGCTCAACAAGAGAGAAAAATTTTTCTGACAAAATTGATATTACCTAAAAATATTGATGACTCTACTTTTAAGGAGGAATTCATCAAAGAAGTACTTTCCATCATTGAAGATCGTAACGTAAGTGTGATGCCAACAAGCCCTGAAATCGTGAGTTTTATAAGAAAAAACAAAAGATATCGCAGTATGCTCCCTGTTGGTGTACGTATCTAAACCAATTTCGTTTTTGCAAGTCTAACCATCCCCTTCTGATCAATTTCTGAAAGGGTTGCTTTCAGTGTTTGATTTTGAAGAGCAGGATCCCATGGCATTCTGACTTTTACATAGTTTTCTGTAAATCCTTGGATATAACCTTCCTTATTTTCGGCTTCAAATAAAATGATTTTTGTTTTATGAAGTTGACTTTCATAAAAAGCATGACGCTTTTTTGCAGACAATACTCGCAGCATCATCGATCTTTTTTGTCTCACAGCTTTTGGTACTTGATTTTGCATAAATGCTGCTGGCGTATTTGGTCGCTCGGAGTATGAAAACACGTGAAGATAGGAGACTGGAAGATCAACTAAGAAAGAATAGGTGTCTAAAAAGTGTTGATCTGACTCGCCAGGAAAACCAACAATAACATCCACTCCAATACAAGCATCTGGCATCAAACGCTTGATTTGATTGACTCGGTGAACATACAATTCTCGTTTATAACGACGACGCATTTGACCCAAAATCTCATTGTTTCCACTTTGGAGCGGAATATGAAAATGAGGGACAAATCGTTTGGATGCAGCAACAAATTTGATCAACTCCTTCGACAGTAAGTTGGGCTCAATTGATGAGATTCGAAAACGATCGATGCCCTTTATCTCGTCAAGTGCTTGTACAAGTTTAAGAAAAGTATGCTTATGCTTTTTATTGCCAAACTCACCTTTCCCATAGTCGCCAATATTGACCCCCGTCAATACAATTTCTTTGATGTTTTGACGCACAATTTCTTTAGCCTGACTGATGATGTTCTCCAGCGTATCACTTCTTGAAATTCCACGTGCTTGTGGGATGGTGCAATAGCTGCATTTATAATCACAACCATCTTGTACCTTTAAAAACGCACGTGTGCGCTCTCCAATCGCATAACTCCCAACATATGTGTCTGTTTCTCCGATAGAGCAAGCATGAACTTGCGTTTGCCCTGGCCTAGATAAATCATTTAGATAGTTTATGATGTCAAATTTTTCTTTGGTGCCTAAAACCAAATCAACAATGTCCTCTTTGGCCAATTCTTCAGGCTGAAGTTGGGCATAACAACCAACTGCAATCAAGTATGCGTTGGGGTTGCGTTTGCGCATTTGACGTGCCAATGACCTAAATTTTTTGTCTGCATTCTCAGTTACTGAGCAAGTATTGATAACATAAACATCAGCTTTCATCTCAAAAGGAACCCTTTCATAACCCGCTGCAACAAACTTGCGTACCAAAGTAGATGTCTCTGAAAAATTGAGTTTACAACCCAAGGTTTGAAAAGCAACAGTTAGAGATGTCAAAACTTTATTAGAATTGGTTTAATTTTATGGTGCAAATATAAAGCCTTGGAAAGGAACAAAAAATACAGTTTGATTTGGGTTGGATTCCATTCAATATTGCTTGTTTACCTATTCGGTTGTTCTTCAAACAACAAAATCGATTCACAACATGTTTTTCGACTCAATATTCATGAAAACATCAATACCCTAGATCCTGCTTATGCACGTGATTTGCGAAGTATTTGGGCGATGAATCAAATTTTTAATGGCCTTGTACGACTTGATGATGAACTCAACATTCAACCTGATATTGCAACCCATTGGGAGATTTCTGAAGATGCAAAAACCTATCTTTTTTATTTGCGTGATGATGTCTATTTTCATGCGTCTGAAATCTTTGGAGATCAAAAAACGAGGGTTGTCACTGCCAGTGATTTTGTTTACA
>CACOXF010000007.1 GCA_902631125.1 uncultured Bacteroidota bacterium | reverse complement strand
AAGCTGCCAAAGAGGGAGGATTCAACGTACTTGTTATCGCGGATCATGGAAATTGTGACACCATGATCAACCCAGATGGATCTCCCAACACTGCCCACACAACTAATCCTGTTCCGATTATTCTTATCAGTGATCAGCACAAATCCATAAAAAATGGTAATTTGGGAGATATTGCACCCACAATCCTCGAACTGATGGGTGTCGAAAAACCAAGTGAAATGACATCCAACTCTTTACTTTAATGACATGAAAAACATCACACTTTTCCTTTTTGCCATTGTTATTTTTACTAAATGTACAACTCCTTTTGAATCATTTGGAGAATTTTCTAGAAAACAACTGCAAAACAGTGAACATAACAGTTGGTTTATGGACAACTACGATGCACATCCCCTCAACGAAACATTGGTCTCACAAATCGATTCATTGTTCAGTGAAATTGAAATGACTGTTTACATGGGGACTTGGTGTGAAGATAGTCAGCGAGAAGTACCTGGTTTTTTTAAAATCGTCGATGCGCTAGACGCCAATGACCAAATCAATCGATTGGTTGGACTGAACGAAGATAAAATCAGTCATGACGGAAGCTCTGAAGAAGCAGGTATCACCAATGTTCCTACATTTATTTTTTCAAAAAAAGGTAAGGAAATCAATCGGATTGTTGAATTTCCGATCATTTCTTTAGAGCAAGATATACTCGACATTCTACAATACAAAGGCTATAAGCACGCATACGATTTTTAGGCATGGCATTGCAAAAAACAGCTGAAGAAATAGAACTAATCAGAGAAAGTGCCTTGGTGGTATCCAAAACACTGGGGATGCTTGCCAGTGAAATCAAACCTGGCATCACTACTCTATATCTCGATGGTCTTGCCGAATCTTTTATTCGTGACCATGGTGCAGAGCCTGGTTTTTTAGGTCTATATGGTTTTCCCAAGACCCTTTGCGTTAGTCCCAATGAACAGGTGGTACATGGCATTCCAAACGACGAGCCACTGGAAAATGGTGATATCGTGTCGATTGATTGTGGCGCTTTAAAAAATGGATATTATGGCGATCATGCCTACACCTTTAAGGTTGGTGAAGTTGATCATGACGTGCGACAACTGCTCAAAGTAACCAAGGAATCGTTGTATTTTGGCATTGAACAATTTTGTGTTGGCAAGCGTGTTGGTGATGTTGGTCATGCCATACAAAAGCATGTGGAGTCATATGATTATGGTGTTGTTCGCGAGCTGGTTGGTCATGGTCTGGGAAAAACAATGCACGAAAAACCAGAAATTCCAAACTATGGCCGTCGAGGAAGAGGAAAAGCTTTTGCAGAAGGTATGGTCGTGGCACTAGAACCAATGATTAATATGGGAACACACAAGGTGAATCAGCTCAAAGATGGTTGGACAATCCTCACTGCCGATCGAAAGCCTAGCGCCCATTTTGAACACAATATCGCCATTGTTGACGGCAAACCCGAACTCCTCTCCACTTTTGATTATGTATATCAAGCACTAGGAATACAAAGCGATGAAGAAAATCGCTTTCGGACAAAATCTCTCAACAAGTGAGTGCTCTCTTTCGATTTGCATTGCAGCTGTTCCCACGTCCCTTTTTGATTCGAGTGAGTCAATGGCTCTACCCCCTACTCGATTGGTGGTATCGTGGCAAGGGCTTTATCGATCCAATCAACGGAAAATCGTATCGTAAATTTCTGCCTTATGGCTATCAAAAACAACGCTTAAACGCCCTGAGCCCTGGCACCCTTTCTCTCGAAAGGCATCGACTATTATGGCTTTATTTTGATCGAGAAACGGACTTTTTTGATCGCCCAGCAGATGTGCTCCACATAGCACCCGAACAAGCATTTCTTAAACTCTTTCGAAAAATAAAACATCGAAGCTATATCACTTCTGATTTGCATTCTCCCCTCGCCGATGTACAAGCCGATATTTGCAATCTCCCTTTTTCAGATCATCAGTTTGATTGGATTATATGTAATCATGTTTTAGAACACATCCAAAATGATAGCACTGCGATGAAGGAACTTTATCGTGTTCTCAAGCCAGGTGGATGTGCAATTCTTCAAGTGCCATTGCGTCTTGATCAAAACACCTTTGAAGACTATAGCATCAAAGATCCAAAAGAACGAGCGCGTGTTTTTGGGCAATATGACCATGTGAGAATCTATGGGACAGACTATCAAAGTCGACTCGAGAAAGTTGGTTTTCAGGTAAGTATGCTAGCCTATGCAGAACAGCTAAAACCAGATGAACAACTGCGCTATGCAGTGCCAGTCAGTGAGATCATTCCTGTTTGTAAAAAGGCAAGTTGAGTGAAGGAAATTCCGGACTCAACCGAAGATCATAAGCGCCATCCTCACCTGCAAAAATCAACATATATTCTATCCCTTCGATGGATTGCTCCTCAAGAATTGATAAGGGCATAGACATAAAGGCTGTTGCATAGGCGTCTGCTGTCATACAATCTGCTGCAACCACAGAAGCACTCAATACTTTAGATGGTCTAGCTGTGCCGTTCAATGGGTTGATCGAGTGCACAATCTTGTTGCCAGCGTCATCGATACGGTATTTTCGATAGTTACCGGATGTAGCCATTGCTTGGTTTTCGAGCTTAAGTGTTCGCAACAACTCTCTCTCATATGGGTTGATGTTTGGTGCATCAATGGCAACTGTCCACTGACTGTTTTTAAGGATATTTTTGCCTTTGGCGTGCAACTCACCTCCAATCTCAACAAGGGTATTGGGATAGCCAAACTGATTTTCCATCATAGATGATATCACATCAACTGCATACCCTTTGCCAATGGCATTAAAATCCAAGTAGATATTTGGGTTTGTTTTATTCACTAGACCCTCTTCAGTCAGCGTTACTTTTGCTAGCCCAGTGAGGTTCAATAAGCTGTCTCGAACAGCTGTTGTGATTGTTGTCAAGATTTGTTCAGGTCCAAATCCATAAGCATTGACGAGACTACCCACTGTTGGATCAAAAAATCCTTTTGTGATTGCAAATACTTCTTTTGACTTTTCGAATACTTTTGCAAAGTGATGGTCAACAACCACCTGCTCATCCCCTTTATTGATTTTTGAAATATCAGAATTTTTGATGTAGGTGGACATCGACTTGTTTAGCACATAAAAAATTGAATCGAGTGCTGGTGGGATGTCAGGGTTCAATTGAGTGTCAAAATAAGTGATATTATAAGTCGTACCTAAGGCATATCCAGACACTTGGTGGACTTGTAGTTGGGGTGTACATCCTACGAGGGATATCAGAAGGATTACATTATAACTCTTGAAGACCTTCATAATTGATAGCATAAGGTTTAGACTTCACCAAAGGTAAGTCATAATGGTCTGCTCGTGCAAATCCAACCCCCGCAAAACGAACCACAGCCTCGTATTTACTAGCATGATCCTTGATTTTATCGATCAAATCACTGTCATAATCTTTGGGATTGGAAGGATATAGACAGGCTTTAACCACCACAAAAACAAGTTGATCGTCTTTTTTACAAACAAACTGAGGGTCACTTTTGAGTTCACTGTTTACAGCTACAAACTCATAGCGTTGCGCAATGAGGTCATCGCCCACAGTTTTCATCGCTAATTGATGTAACTCTTGATATGAGGGTTTATCCTCCAAAGTCGTCAAATCGAATATTTTCAGGTGGAACACCAAAGTCCTCTGCCATTTTTTCAACAGCCATATTCATCAGTGGTGGGCCACAGAAATAGACCTCGATGTCTTCAGGCTCTTCGTGATGGTTAAGGTACTGGTCAATCACAACTTGGTGAACAAAACCGATAAAGCCATCTCCTTCTGAATCTAAACTGTCTTTGACCTTCCAATTGTCCTCCTCCATAGGTTCAGAGAGAGCAACGTAAAACTTGAAATTCGGAAAATCTTTCTCCAACGCTCGGAAGTGATCAACATAGAAAAGCTCACGACGCGAACGACCGCCATACCAAAATGTGACTTTTCTACCAGTTTTTAAGGTACGAAACAGGTGGTAGAGATGTGAGCGCATTGGCGCCATTCCTGCACCACCACCAACATATAGCATTTCTGATTCAGAATGATTGATGAAGAATTCGCCATAAGGCCCTGAGATTGTTACTTTGTCGCCAGGTTTTTTCGAAAAAATGTAGCTCGAAGCAACCCCCGGGTTAACGTCCATCCACGTATTTTTGTTGCGATCCCAAGGTGGTGTTGCAATACGTACATTGAGCATCACCTCTTTACCTTCTGCAGGGTAGGAAGCCATTGAATATGCGCGCTCAACGACCTCAGTGTTTTTCATTGTTAAATCCCAAAGTCCAAACTTATCCCACTCAAGTTGAAATTTGTTGGCATCATCTGGATGTTCATCAGGGTGAGCAGAGATATCAATATCTTTAAATGGAACTTCACAGTCAGGAATCTCAATTTGAATATATCCTCCTGCTTTGTAATCCATGTCTTCTGGAATGGCAACAACAAACTCTTTGATAAAAGAGGCTACGTTCCAGTTTCGCACCACAGTTGCTTCATATTTTTTGATGCCAAACACCTCTTCAGGTACTTCGATTACCATGTCTTGCTTTACTTTCACTTGACATCCCAAACGCCATCCCTCAGCAATTTCTTTTCTAGTAAAGTGAGGTGCCTCTGTGGGAAGGATTTCACCACCGCCTTCTTTTATGATGCACTTACATTGAATACAAGTACCACCTCCTCCACACGCAGATGGCAAAAAGATTTTGTTGTTTCCTAAAGTTGTGAGAAGGGTGCTACCAGAGCCGACCTCCACATCTTGTGAGCCATTAATCATAAGCTTTACTGGTCCTGAGGGAAGTAGCTTTGCTTTGACTCCCAATAGCATTCCTACCAATAGGAATACAATGGCCATAAATACAACTACACTAGCAAGAACGACTGTGATGTCCATAATACTTAAATCTTAATTCCCATAAAACTCATAAAACCAATGGCCATGAGACCTGTTATAATAAATGTTATTCCCAGACCACGCAATGGAGCAGGGATGTTGGAGTAGGCAATCTTTTCACGAATGGCAGAGATGGCTAGGATCGCCAAGAAAAAACCAATCCCAGAACCAGCACCATAAACAGCTGATTCACCGATACCAGCAAAATCTTTTTGTTGCATGAACAAGCTCCCACCAAGAATTGCGCAGTTCACTGCAATCAATGGTAAAAAGATACCGAGGGCTCCATAGAGAGCAGGTGCAAATTTTTCAACGATCATTTCAACGAGTTGAACCATCGATGCAATCACTGCAATAAACATGATAAAACTCAAAAAGCTCAGGTCAACATCAGCATAGCTTGTGTCCAACCATGTCAAAGCACCAGGACGTAGTAAATAACTGTCTAGCAAAAAATTTATTGGTACTGTGATCGATAATACAAACACAACTGCAAGTCCAAGCCCAACAGCTGTTTTGACTGTTTTTGAAACAGCTAGATAAGAACACATCCCCAAGAAATAGGCAAAGACCATATTCTCAATAAAAACACTTCTTACAAAAAGGTTTACATAATCCATGATCTATCCTTTTTCTATGAGTTTACGATTGCGAGCACGTTGAAGCCATATGATCACCCCAACTGTGATCAGTGCCATTGGAGATAGCAACATAAATCCATTGTTGACATATCCCATTTCGTAGAATGACTCTGGAACAATTTGGTATCCATAAAGATTTCCTGATCCGAAAAGCTCGCGAAAGAAAGCAACCAAAATAAGCATAAAGCCATAGCCAGCAGCATTTCCAACACCATCCAAAAGAGATTTCCAAACACCATTCCCCAAGGCAAAGGCTTCCAATCGACCCATGACAATACAATTGGTGATGATGAGACCAATAAATATCGATAGCTGTTTACTGACGTCATAGGCGTAGGCCCTTAAAATTTGATCGACAAGAATTACCATAGAAGCAACAACAACAAGCTGCACGATGATTCTAATTCGATTTGGAATAAGGTTTCTGAGCAGAGAGACAATCACGTTACTGGCACCCATCACAGCAATAACCGAAATGGTCATCACTATTGCTGGTTCGAGTTGAACAGTAATTGCCAAGGCAGAACAAATCCCAAGTACTTGAACAGTGATTGGGTTGTTGTCGTCTAAGGGATCTGTAAGAAGTGCTCTATTCTTTTTTGAAAACAAAGGTTCTTTATCCTTTGCGACAAAAAGAAAAATTGGTTTGTTTGTTTTTTTTAACATATCTCTTACATGTTTACAGCAACAGTTGTTGTGGTTTGCGTTTGTTCTAAATAGGGTTGATAATGGGTCAAGCGCTCAATAATCATGTCTGAAACACCATCACCTGTAATTGTGGCGCCAGAGATGGCATCAACTTCATGGTCGTTTTTGTCGAGGTCTTTGGGGTCGTTGTTTGTTTTGGATACAGAAATACCTACCAATTTGCTATTATTGTCAAAAACCTTTTCACCAACAAAACGATCCATAAACCATTGTTGTGTGATTTCAGCCCCCAAACCCGCAGTCTCTGCTTTGTGGTCAAACACTGCTCCTTTAATGGTATTTCGATCAGACTCCAAGGCAATATATCCCCAAATCGCATCCCATAACCCAGCACCACGAAGTGGGATGATGTAGTAAGACGTTCCTTCAACGTCTGCCAAATACAATGGGAAACGCTGTTGGGTTGGTTCTTTTTTCAACTCTAAAGCGAGTTTGATCCCTGAAAAAGGATCAACAGATTCATCGACTGTTCCGTCATTTCGTAAGGCAAGCTGAGAGGTGATGTGTTTATTAAAAAGTACTTCCGCACCATCTCGATCGATTTCTATTCCTAACGTAGCAAGTATGTTTTGCATTTTTTCTTTACGAACATTTTCTTGCTGAAGGTCTTTGAGTGAACTCGCTGTAAATGCCAAGACCGAGGCAACAACAACAACCATCGCTGCAGCAAATCCAAAAGTGTATGCGTTTGAGTCTCTATTCATAGTTGAGCAGTTTGTACAGTTGTACTGTTTTGTTTTCTTTTAAGTCTTCTGTTGACATTGGATTGCACAACATAGTGATCGATGGTTGGTGCAAACACATTCATCAATAAAATGGCGAGCATCACACCTTCGGGATAGGCAGGATTAAATACACGAATGAGGATACATAAGATCCCCACCAAGATTCCATAAATCCATTTTCCACGATTAGTTTGTGCTGCCGAAACAGGGTCAGTCGCCATAAATACAATGCCAAAGGCAAACCCTCCAACAATGAGATGGCTATACCAATCAAATTGCATTAAATTGTTGGCGCCCCATAAGTTAAACATATAACCCATAAACGCTGCTCCAATAACGCCGCCAAGCATGATACGCCAGCTTCCAACACCTGTGAAAATGAGAATCGCACCGCCAACCAACACCCAAAGCGTTGAAGTCTCGGCAATTGATCCTGGGATAGCACCACTAAACATTTCAAACATTGAGTAGTCAACTGAGACTCCTGAGGCAAGTGACCCTAATATTGTTTCTCCTGAAATTCCATCGACATTACTAGCTTCTGAAACCCATACTTTATTTCCAGACATGTAAGTTGGATAAGCAAAGAAAGCAAACGCTCGAGCAGTTAGAGCAGGGTTTAGGATATTCATTCCTGTTCCACCAAACGCCTCTTTGGCAATAAAGACTGCAAAAGCCACTGACAGACCAACCATCCACAAAGGGATATCAACTGGCATGATCATGGGAATTAAGAGTCCTGTTACTAGGTATCCTTCGTTTACCTCGTGCCCACGATAGACCGCAAAGGCAAATTCGATCGCTAGTCCAACCCCATACGAAACCGCAATCATGGGAAGAATCTTAAATGAGCCATGTATAAAGGCATCCATAAAAGTAAAAGCCTCATCTGTTTGAGTGTAGTATTGATAACCTGTGTTGTAGGTTCCATAAATCAACGCAGGAATAAGAGCGATGATGACTGTAACCATCGTTCGTTTTAAATCAACAGCATCTCGAATGTGTGCTCCTTTTTTGGTTGTGTGATTGGGAACAAACAAAAAGGTGTCGAACGCATTGACAGCTGGTGCGAATCGTTCGAATTTAGATCCTTTTGCGAATGGCTTTTTTAGTAGATCAATTTGTTTTCTTATCATTTTAACTTTCGGTTAACCAACTTCTTTATACATCAAATCCAACGCATCACGAATAATCGCTTGTGCTTCAATTTTGGAAGAGTTTGCATAGTCAATCAATGCAAAATCTTCGGGAGCAACTTCGTATATACCAAGTTGCTCCATTTTTTCAATATCGTTTGCCATGCATGCTTTCAGCAACTGCATGGGGTATATGTCCATTGGAAACACTCGCTCCATCTCTCCAGTGACTACCAATGCACGTTCTTCACCATTCAAATTGGTGTCTGGGGTATATTGTCGTTTGGGAAACAACCAAGACAGCGATGTATTTGATATGCTGTGTATGTTAGGTCCAGCAAAAGGCAACCAACCAAACATGCGATATCGATCACCCTCTGGAAGTACAGAAACTGTATTGTTATAGTACCCTAAATAACCAGCCGATAAAGTCGCAGTACCTGTCAAAACATCGCCATTGATGACACGTAAATTAGCAAGATTTTCGGCACCCACGTCTTTGAGGATTGGTGCGAGCGATGCACCAACTTTTGTCTTGAAATAACAGGGCGTGGATAAAGGATGCCCTACGACAGCCAAGGTCCGAGAGGCATCAAAAACACCCGTTTGAAAAAATCTCCCGATGTTAGCAACATCTTCTGCGCCAACGACCCACACTGTTTCGCCAGAATTAATTGGGTCAATGTGATGAATCTGAACACCTACATTCCCTGCTGGATGAGGCCCTTTTACGCGATGAATCGTACAGTTTTTGGTCTGTGCTATCTGACTGCTTTCCTCAGCTCCAACACTCAAATGTAAATTTGGTGAAAGTTTAGATAACATATCGATTCCTGTCTGGAATGCATCTTGCTGCCCTTCCAAGACCACATCGTACTGAGCAGATAGTGGAGCAGTTGCAAAAGCACTAACAAAAATCGCCTTAGGTGTTACATTTGGATTGGCAACAATGTCGTAAGGTCTTTGTTTAATAAAGGGCCAGTTTCCTGAAACCAATAAAAATTCTTTAACTTGATTGGGTGCAACCTTATCCAATGCTGGAAGTTTGTGCTTGACCGACTGTTGTTTTTTGTCAGCAACAACAACGATCTCTAACACTTTTCGCTTTGCGCCCCTTTTGATTTCTTTGACTGTTCCACTGACTGGAGATACAAATTGTACACTGTCTTGATATTTAGAAAAAAACAAAGTTTGCCCCACCTGAACATACGCTCCCTCTTTACAAACTAGTTTGGGAAAAACACCATGAAAATCTGTGGGGTTAATGGCAAAGCAGGTTGACATTGGTACAGTCTTAAGCGTGTTGGAAGCAGCCCCCTTTAGACTGAGGTTAAGACCTTTTCGGATCTTGATGTCAATAGACATGGTTTACAACTTATTTTGGTACGCAAATTTACTTAGTAAAAAGCGCTTAAAAAAAGGTTCTGACTTCTTTTTATTATTATTTATATTAATTCCAAATAATTTGTTTAACGCTCATTTTTCTTGCTGTTTTTTCACTTTTTCATTTCATCTCTGATTTTCGGTATATTTGGAATAAAATTTAAATTTTTTGATTTGAAAAACGTTAAACAAATTTTTTTTGCGTTTGTTTTTCCTGCAATGATGATAGGGCAAATTTTAAATGAAAAATTACCCCCAAATCACATCTCCACAATACTTTTTCAAGCGCAAAACGAAATGGACAATATCCCAATGGTGGCACTTGGCAAGGAATTCACTTTATATTTTGATGATCTTAATGGCGACGAGTCTTACTATTATTACACAATTCAACATGCAAATGCAGATTGGACAGCTTCGGTATTGTTTAAATCGGAGTACCTCAATGGCTTTGACGATGTGCGTATTCAAAACATGAGTAACTCATCAGCCACTTTGCAAAGTTACACGCACTACTCACTAACAATTCCAAACAGAGACGTAGAAATCACCACCAGCGGAAACTACCTTTTGAGTGTTTTTGATGCAAATCAAAATCTTGTCTTCACGACTCGATTTGTTGTCTATGAACAACCAGCAAATGTGCAACTAGGTGTATTTCGATTGCGTAACTTGGATGGTATTGATAGTCAGCAGCGAATTGAAATAGGGGTTCAAACGAATAACATCAATGCTCGTCAGCCAGAACAAGAAATAAAGGTTTGGGCCCTTCAAAATTTTCTGTGGTCAACGGCCAGAAAAATTTCAAAATTTGATTACGTCATGAACCAAACATTGCAGTATGAATATAGCAATGATTTGATTTTTGAAGGAGGCAACGAATACTTGTTTTTTGATACAAAAGATATTCGCTCAACTGGAGGAAATGTTGTTCAAATTCGACGAAACAAACTATATCAAAGCATCTTATATCCTGATCATGTGCGCAATGGAAATATATATACTTATGCTCCCGACATCAATGGGAATTTTGTAATTCAAACCACAGAGGGAATTAATCCAAACACAGATGCTGATTATACTGAGGTGACATTTAGCTTACAAACAGCCGAAACAAACTATGATTTTTATGTGACTGGTCGATTTAATCAGAACCAACCACAGTCGTATTACAAGTTGCAATATGAGCCCACAACCAACACCCATCAAGCGATAATTCGAATGAAACAAGGAGTGTATAATTACAAGTATGTCGCAATTGATGCAGTAAGTCAATTACTTGAAAATGGTGTTGGTGGGAGTCACTGGGAGACTGAAAACGATTATTATGCATTGGTTTATTTCAGACCCTTTGGTCAACGCTACGATCGTTTGATTGGCGTTGGCTTTGGAAACTCAAATCAAATTCGAAATTAATACTCACTATAAAAAGTTTTGTACTTTTAATTTATGTTGCAATTACTCACAAGCGGAATCAGCGTTTCTGTCAAAGTTTTTTTTGAGGGAACATGCTTCAAAAATTATAATCTTAACTACTCCTATGCATATCAGATCACCATTGAAAATCAGGGAAAAGATGCAGTTCAATTGCAATCACGACACTGGATCATTATCGATTCCTTAAGGCCTCAAAGCATTATTGATGGCGAAGGAGTTGTGGGCAAAAAACCAGTCATCTACCCTGGTAAAACTTTCAGCTACAAATCTGGAAGTTTGATTTCATCATCTATAGGCGCTATGATAGGACATTATAATTTTATCAATCTTGCAACTGCAAAAAAATTTAAAGCCTATATCCCCAAATTTAAATTAAGTCCTGCCTTTGCTTTAAATTGATTTATTTAACACTTTTCCATAGATTTGTTAGATAACCAAACAAAAAACAAATCATGCCGTACGGATTTTTTACAGTTGACACCCCCTTCAACGAAGTTACTTACGAATATAGACCTGGATCTCCTGAGAGAAAAAAAGTTGAAGAAGCATACAAAAATATGTTTCAATCCAAAATTGCAGTCCCATTATATTTAGGAGACGAAGAGGTGTTTACAAAAGAGACCCGACCCATTCGACCTCCACATGATCATCAACATATAGTAGGTACCTACAGCGTTGCCCGGCCAGCACATGTCAAGCGTGCGATTGACAATTCCCTCAAAGCAAAAAACAAGTGGGCGGCGATGTCATGGGAACATCGTGTTTCGATTTTTATCAAAGCAGCTGACTTGATTGCAGGGCCCTATCGTGCCATCATTAATGCTGGCACTATGATTGGCCAATCAAAAAATATCTTTCAAGCAGAAATAGACGCAACTTGTGAATCTGTGGATTTTCTCAAATTCAATGCAGCCTTTGCATCTCAAATTTATCAGCAACAACCTGCCCCTGGAAATGGTGTGTTTAATCGAATTGAACACCGCCCTCTTGAGGGGTTTACCTATGCTGTAACTCCATTTAACTTTACTGCCATCGCTTGTAACCTCACTTCATGTATGGCGATGATGGGGAATGTGGTCGTATGGAAACCCAGCGATCATCAAATGTATACTGCAAAGATTTTGATGGATATTTTCAAAGAAGCAGGGCTCCCTGACGGTGTGATTACACTCGTTTCTGGTGACCCTGAAATGATAACTAATATCGTTTTACAACACCGCTCTTTTGCTGGTCTACATTTTACAGGTTCAACTTTTGTTTTTCAAGACTTGTGGCAAAAAATTGGAAGCAATATAAAAAACTACAAAACCTATCCTCGTATCGTTGGAGAAACAGGCGGAAAGGACTTTATCTTGGCTCATCATTCTGCAGATATTGATGTTGTCACCACTGCGATTACTCGTGGTGCTTTTGAATATCAAGGGCAAAAGTGTTCGGCAGCATCTCGAATTTATTTGCCAAAATCCATTGCCCAAAAAATCATTGCCAAAGTTGTCGCAAATGTCAAATCCTTTACAATGGGATCTCCCGAAGACATGAGTCACTTTATTACAGCTGTCATCCATGAGGCCTCGTTTGATAAACTTGCAAGCTATATCGATGTAGCCAAAAAGGACAAGGATGTTGAAGTCCTTGTCGGTGGAACCTATGACAAGTCCAAGGGTTATTTTGTATACCCTACAGTGTTGCTGACTACAAACCCAAAATACAATACTATGGAAACAGAGCTATTTGGCCCTATAGTGACCATATATGTTTATAATGATGAGCAGTGGGAAGAAACTATTGATTTGGTCGACAACACATCTGTTTATGGACTAACTGGAGCTGTAATTGCACAGGATCGTCAAGTGATAGAAGATGCGAGTGTTAAGCTTGTCAACGCTGCTGGAAACTTTTATATCAATGACAAGCCAAGTGGTGCTGTTGTCGGACAACAACCCTTTGGAGGTGCGAGAGCTTCAGGAACGAACGACAAGGCTGGCTCGATGCAAAACCTTTTGCGTTGGGTGTCGCCCAGACTCATTAAAGAAACCATGGTGCCAGCAAAAGACTATCGCTACCCACACATGGGCTAAAGTGGCAAGTGTACCACAGCTTTTGTAGCAAAAAACTGTTCGTGAAAATAGCGATCAAGCTGGTAGACTTTCGCATGGGGATAGTCATGAAGTTCTGCTGTCAAGTCACCTCCTTTTAAAGCGAGAATTCCATTGGCCAATTCGTGCTGATGCGTAGTGCTTATTGTGTTTTTCACCCACCCCACAATGCGTGGCATTTGGGTCACTGCACGAGAAACCACAAAATCAAATTGACCTTCAACCTGCTCAGCACGCAGATGACTCGCTTTTAGATTTTTGAGATCAATTACTTGAGCAATCGCCTCTACCACCCTGATTTTTTTTTGAATCGAATCAATGAGATAAAAATTTGTTTCGGGAAAAAGAATGGCAAGGGGGACACCTGGAAAGCCACCACCTGTCCCAACATCAAGAACATTGGCATTAGGGCTAAAAGATATTACTTTGGCAATACCCAATGCATGCAACACATGACGTTCATAAAGCGCATCGATGTCTTTGCGAGAAATCACATTGATTTTGCGATTCCAGTATGCATACAAGCCTTGTAGCTTTTGTAACTGTTGTTGTTGCAAATCAGTGAGATTGGGAAAGTAAGTCAGTAGTTTTTTCACGAATCAATAACTCAAGAGACAAAAGTAAAAAAGAAAAAAACAATGATGACTAACCAACAGAATCACTACTTTTGTTTACATAATTTAAATTTTATGATGATTACCAAAGGTAGCATTCGGTTTTCAAGAAAAGACAAAAAAGAATTTTTTTCAACTCTCAACAAACGTGTCAACGCTTATTTCAAAGACAACAATCTCAGAAAAACAGGAAATTGGAAGCTTCATCTGAAGACAGTTATTTTAGTAACGCTTTTTGTCACGCCATATGTTTTACTTTTATCGCTAGACTTCAATCAATTGATTAAACTTGGACTTTGTGTTCTCCTTGGTTTTGGTATGGCGGGCATAGGGATGAATGTTATGCATGAGGGGAATCATGGTTCGTACTCTCGCTATGGTTGGGTCAATAAAATCATGGGTGGAGCGATTTATATTTTAGCTGGAAATGTCTTCAATTGGAAAGTGCAACACAATCTGCTTCATCACAGTTTTACAAACATCCATGGGCATGATGAAGACCTCGAAGCAGGTACTGTTATGCGATTTTCCAAGCATGCAAAGTGGCATGCTATTCATCGTTTCCAACATCTTTATTTTATAATATTATATGGATTAATGACGCTGCGATGGGTCATTACAACTGATTTTATTCAGCTCAAGAGATATCTAAAATCGAATCTATCCTACAAGAAAAAAACAAGCCCAACAAGAGAATGGCTAGTACTTTTGTTGTCAAAGACTTTTTATGTAGCATTGTGGATTGTATTGCCTATGTTGGTAATTGATCTTGATTGGTGGAAAATCTTAATAGGTTTCGTTGTGATGCACTACACAGCTGGCATCATTCTCAGTGTGGTTTTTCAATTGGCACATATTACAACAAACACTGTCATGCCACTGCCCTCAACTACAGGTTCAATGAAAAACACTTGGGCAATTCATCAGCTATTTACCACTGGTAATTTTGCGCCAAAAAATAGATTTATCAACTGGTTTACAGGTGGATTAAACCACCAAATCGAGCACCATATTTTCCCATACATCAGCCATATTCATTATAAAAATATTGGAAAGATTGTTAAAAAAACAGCGCGCGAATTTGACTTGCCCTACAACGAATTCAAAACCTTTGGCGCTGCTTTTTATTCCCATTATGAACTATTAAAATCACTGGCGAAAAAACCAAGCCCAGCAGCATAGTACGATGAAGGAAACATTATCCATTCGCATACAGAATTTACCGGCTTCGGCAACATTGGCCATGGCTGCTAAGGCAAGAGATTTAAAAAATCAAGGTATTAATGTCATTGGACTCAGCCTCGGAGAGCCTGATTTTAATACCCCTGATTTCATCAAACAGGCAGCGATTCAAGCTGTCAAAGACAACTATAATTCATACACCCCAGTCGATGGGTATCTGGCGTTGAAAGAGGCCATTTGTCGAAAGTTTAAAAGAGACAATCAGTTGGATTATTCTCCAAGCCAAGTCGTGGTTTCAACAGGCGCAAAACAGTCCATTGCAAACGCCATTCAAGTATTGGTAGATCCAGGAGACGATGTGCTGTTGGTTGCACCCTACTGGGTGAGTTACTCTGCCATTGTTTTGCTGGCTGAAGGAAACCCAATTGAAATTTATTCTGACATCAAAACAGATTTTAAAATCACACCCGAACAGCTTGAAAAATCAATCACGCCAAAAACAAAAATGGTTGTCATTAACTCCCCAAACAACCCAAGTGGATCGGTTTATACAGAAGCTGAATATCGTGCTTTGGCAGCTGTTTTGGAAAAGTATCCAGACATCTATATTCTTTCAGATGAAATCTATGAACACATTAACTATGGTGTTGCTCATTTTAGTTTTGCACAAATCCCTACTATGTACAATCGCACTTTGACAGTCAATGGAGTTGCTAAGGCCTTTGCCATGACTGGCTGGCGAATTGGGTACTTGGGTGCACCTAAGTGGATTGCAAATGCATGTACAAAAATGCAAGGTCAAATTACGAGTGGTGCCAATTGTATTGCCCAACGTGCAACGATCGCTGCTTTAGATGCGCCTGTTGCTTACATTCAGTATATGGTTGATGAGTTTGCAACTCGCCGTGAAAGAATTCTCGAATTGCTTAGCAACATAGAAGGCTTTGTGCTCAATCAGCCCAAAGGTGCTTTTTATGTATTTCCTGATATCTCTCATTATTTTGGAAAAACAATCAACGGTAAAAGGATAGAAAATGCATCAGATTTTGCACTCTATTTGCTAGAAAATGCACACGTTGCTACTGTTACAGGTGAGGCCTTTGGATGCCCAAACAACATCCGAATTTCTTATGCTGCTTCGCTGAAGAACATTGAGGAGGCGGTAGAACGAATCCAGCAGGCATTGACCTAGTGGTCTCTCCAAAAATATGGTGTGAATAAAATTAGAGCTGTAAATAGTTCAAGACGCCCAACGAGCATCAAAAAAGAACACCAGATTTTACCTCCAGCTGACATGGTAGTATAAGTCGAAACTGGGCCAAAATCTCCAAAGCTAGGCCCTACATTTCCAAGACTTGCTGCAGAAGCACCAATAGACGATAAGAAATCTAGGCCAAACAAGCTCAACACAAAAGCGCCAAGAATAAAGAGCAGCATGTAAAGTATAAAAAATCCAAGAATTCGATAGACCAAACTTTGTTGAATGGTGACATGGTTAAGGTGTAGTGAAACAATTGCGTTTGGGTGCAATGCTCTTCTAAATTCGAGTAATGCATTTTTAATCATAACCAAATGACGAATGACCTTAACACCCCCCGAAGTTGAACCTGATGAACCTCCCAAAAAGAAAAGACCAAAGAAAAGCATGGTAAGAAAGGGGGTCCAACCAGCAAAATCAGCAGTTACAAAACCAGTAGTGGTGATAATTGCAACGACCTGAAACAAGGCATGCCGGAAACTACTTTCAAACACTCCAAAAATTTGTGGGTGATCAACTGAAGTCGATCCAAGATTGACGTTGGTGTAAATTCCAATAAATGTGATCAGTGTAAAAAGAGTGACAAATCCGACATACCAACGAAACTCATTGTCTTGCCAAATTCGTTCTAATTTCCCTTTTAATCCAAAATAGATAAGGACAAAATTTGTTCCCGCCAAAAACATAAATAATGTTACTGTATACTGGATAATCGGACTGTTGTTCCAGTAGGCTAGGCTTTCGTTTTTAGTTGAAAACCCACCAGATGCCATCGTACTCATCGAATGATTTATGGCATCAAAAACAGACATGCCTGCCAAGGCTAACATCAAGGCTTCCATGGCTGTAAAGCCCACGTAGATATACCAAAGTCTTTTTGCAGTGTAGCTGATTCGTGGGTGCAATTTGTCTCCACCAACTGCTGTTGCTTCTGCTGAGAACAACTGAACACCACCAATACCCAAAAGGGGTAAAATAGCCACAGCCAATACAATGATTCCCATACCACCTAGCCAGTGCGTGAGTGAGCGCCATAAAATAATACTTTTTGGCAGTGCTTCTATGTCTTGAACGATTGTAGCACCAGTAGCAGTAAAGCCCGACATCGTTTCAAATAAAGCATCTGAATGGCTAGTCAACGATTGGGTCAACAGATAGGGTAAAGTCCCAAATATCACCATGCTTAGCCAGCCCATCACTACTGTTAAATAACCATCTCGCATCTTTATTTCACGCTTTCGGTTTCTAGTAATGAGTAGTAAAAGCAACCCAATTCCAATCGTGATTAGGGCTGAAAAAAGAAGTCCTTCAGTAGCGCCATCATCCAAATAAACACTCAATAATGTACAAACAAACATAGCAGTTGCATTGAACAAGAGCAACAGGCCCAGCATGTTAAAAATTGTGGAAAAATTGTATGGATTCATTACTATCGAAATAATCGCTCAATGCGTGAAATGGACTTTGGCAAACAGCATACGAGAATTCTGTCGCCAGGCATAATTTCAAAATCTCCAAGGGCAATAATCCCCTCTCCTTCTCTTATCACACCACCAATCGTTGCTGTGCGAGAAATATCTAAATCTTTGATTTTTTTACCCAAAACTTTTGAGTCTTGACTCACAACAAACTCGAGGAGCTCGGCATCCATATTATTGAGTTTGGCTAGATCAACAACCTTACCCTTACGTACATATCGAAAAATACTATTTGCGGTTAGCAACTTCTTATTGATGAGTGTGTCAACGCCAATCGACTTTGTCAATTCGAAGTAATCAACATTCTCTACCAGTGCTATGATTTTAGATACTTTATTTGATTTGGCCATCAGACAAGACATTATATTGGTTTCTGAGTCGTCGGTGACGGCCAAAAAAACATCCATCCCACCAATGTTTTCTTCAACGAGAAGCTCAGCATTTCGCCCATCGCCATGAATCACTAGCGTGTTGGGTAGATCGCCAGAAAGCTTGATTGCTTTTTCTTTATCAGACTCAACGAGTTTGACGCGCATACCCTTTTGGCACAAATCTTCTGCTGTTTTTTTCCCAATACGGCCACCGCCTATAATCATTACATTCTCGACCTCTTGTTTGGTATAACCCACCAATTCGTTTAGTGAATCCATTCCTGATTTGGAACTTGTGAAATAGACCTGATCACCTACTTCAAACAGTGTGTCACCACGAGGGATTAGGGTGGTTTGCGTACCTGCACGCTTGATGGCAATTGGCATAAAAAGCACCTCTGAAAACACGGCTGCTGCCTCTTTCACTGATTTTCCAACAAATGGAGCAGATTCCAGCAGAGTCGTACCCATCATTGTCAATGCACCTTCTTCAAACTCATAACTATTGTTGAACGCAGACTCGTCGATCAACAATTGAATTTCTTTTACTGCCAGCTCCTCAGGTGAAATAAGTTCATCAATTCCCAAAGAATTAAAATCAACATCCACTTTGTATTTATCAAACTCAATATTGGTTACACGAGCAATGGTCCTTTTACAACCTAATTGTTTGGACAGTAAGCAGCACATAAGGTTTGTGGTTTCTGTAGAAGTTACAGCAATCATCATATCCGAGTTGCCAGCATCTGCCTTTTTAAGAATTGTCAATGCTGAGGGGTCTCCTTGTATAGTACGGATATCAAGATGCGTTTCGGCATAATTGAGGTGTTCTTTCACACTATCAATAAGTGTGATGTCCTGGGATTCATACGACAATAATTTCGAAAGATGGAGCCCAACATCACTGGCGCCGGCAATAATAATTTTCATGAAAAACGCATGGTTTGCTAATACAAATATAGATGTTTTGCAATGATTTGATGCACATGTATGAAACTCTGATTGCCTTATCTTTGCACAAATTGCTACAAAACCACACGATGGTCAAACCCTATAAAGATTCATCCTCATCCAAAAAAGAGCAAGTTACTAGCATGTTTGATGGTATTGCTAAAAATTACGATGCATTAAATCGATTGATATCAATGGGAGTCGATAAATCTTGGCGGCGGAAATTGGTAGCTATGGTAGCGCAAAAAAAACCAAAGAACGTGGTTGACGTTGCAACAGGAACAGGTGATTTAGCACTTGCATTGACATTGATACCAGATGCGACGATCACTGGCATTGATATTGCTGTTGAAATGTTGGAAATCGGGATACAAAAAGTCAATCAAAACAAACTCGATCATCGAATAAAAATGGTTGTAGGAGACGCAGAATCTTTGCCTCTAACAGATGCATCTATCGATGCTGTGACAGTGGCTTTTGGTGTGCGAAATTTTGGTGATCTCAACAAAGGGCTTTCTGAAATTTATCGTATTCTCAAACCAGGCGGACAGTTGTTTGTGTTGGAAACATCAGTGCCAAAAAAACAATTTTTTCGTTTTGGGTATAAATTGTATTGTTCATTATTCCTACCCTTGGTTGGACGCTTGTTTTCTTCAGATAAAAATGCATACACTTACCTTTCAGATTCTGCTGCTGCCTTTCCATATGGCGAAACATTTAACAATAAACTCAAAAAAGTTGGGTTTTCAACTGTAGAGGACCATCCCCAAACATTTGGTGTAGTAACCATTTACAAAGCCACAAAACATATCGATGCGTAAATACTTATTTATTTTTTTTCTTCTCTCCCCATTTCTAATATGCTGGGGGCAACGAAATGATACACCTGAGTATCACAAAAAAGATGATGATTTATTGTTACGATTTGGGTATTATTTGGGCATAAACCAAATGAATTTTAAATCCGAATATACACGAAATATAAGTCAGTTGGAAATTCAACCACAGGTAGGCTTTAATGTGGGGCTTTTTGCTGATTTGCGAATCATAAACAACATCAATTTACGATTTGAACCTGGTATGTTTACAACCCAACGAGATGTCACATTTCCTGAATTTTGGCCAGAAGTTCGCAACCCAAACAATCGACTTCGTGAGGTTAAATCAACTTATATACGACTGCCATTGGTGTTCAAGTTTTCAACCAATCGTATTCACAATGTACGACCATTTGTAGTCGCTGGGGTTTCATCATCATTTAATCTATCGAGCAACGAAAAAAGTCGAGAAGACAATGACAGTGGACGATTTCGTCTGCGAACCAATATGAGCGCACTTGAACTTGGACTAGGCGTTGAACTTTATTTGCCATTTTTTCGCTTAACTCCATCTATTCGAGGAATTTTTGCTTTGGATGATGAAATTGTACCCGACGACTGGACAGTCCCCATTGATTCTCTAAAAACACAAGGGGTTTTTATTAATTTTATTTTTCAGTAGAGGTATGTCGGCGCGCTTCTGCCAAAATAATACCAGTTGCCATGGCAGCATTTAGACTTTCTGCACCCCCAAAGCGAGGAATCGAAAGGGCTTTGTTTGAGAGTTCTGCAAGCTGTTTTGACAAGCCTCTACCCTCATTTCCAATCAGCAAAATAGTAGGTTTATCAAAGTTGTGTTTATAGATCGATTGTCCTGTCATTGAGGTTCCTACAATTTGACAATCTTTCACCTCCATCAACCAAGATTCGAGGTCTTTGTAAAACACCTTTACACGTGCCAAAGAGCCCATGGTCGAGCGAACGACTTTTGGGTTGTAGCAGTCAACAGTATCAAATGAACAAATGATGTTTTGAATACCAAACCAGTCACAAAGACGAATGATCGTACCCAAATTTCCAGGGTCTTGAATGCTCTCCAAAGCAAGGACTAAATCTGAATGAGAAGAAGTTTGGGTTTTTGGCATGGCAAACACAGCCAAGGCATCTGATGGCGTCTTTAAATCGCTCATGGCTTTCATTTGGGCTTGGTTGACTAGAGACACATGTTGAGAAGGAAAGTGTCTTTCTTCGAGTGCATAAAGGTGATGAAGTTGATACTTTTCGTCTACAAATTCACGAATCACTTTAAGTCCCTCTGCAACAAATAACTGATGTTGGTCTCTGTATTTTTTTTGACCCAACTGACGCACGAGTTTAATTTGGCTTTTGCTAACCATACAAATGACGTATTTTTGAATTTTGATGCTTGTACTTAAACAACATACCACAAAAATACTATTATTCCTTTGCTTGGGCACTATGCTTTCAGGTTGTCGGGTCACAAAGTCTCTTGACGAGAATGATTTGTTGTTGGATCAGAATCAATTTTATTACAATGGAAATCGCACCTTTGCCGACTCTATTCAAGCACTTGTTCCGCAACAACCAAACAAAAGAATTCTAGGCATTCCTATGCGATTGTTACTCTACCAATCGGCAAATGACAGCGCTGCAGTAGACTTTGATAATTGGTTGCAGAAAACCCCCAAACGTAGCATGCGAATGCAAGCGATTTGGTCTCAAAAACAGATTGATCAGATGCGGTCTTATCGAATACAGCTGCAAAATTGGAAAAAGAGAAATGGCGAGCCACCCTCACTTATCGACTCTTTGTACTACACTAATTATGCAGACAACATTAGCACTTACTTATCCAATAATGGATATTTTAAGGCAAAAACAAACGTTAGAAAAGAGATAACCAGCACAACAGGACAAACAGCCAACTTGGTCTATGATATCCAAACAGGTCTTCCATATTACCTCGACAGCATATCAACAGACATCAAAAGCCCAGTGATTGATTCACTTTTTAAATCGAGTGCAAAACTATCGCATCTTAAAAAAGGACAGCAGTTCAATACCTTGGATTTTGAAGAAGAGCGAAATCGACTATATGCATACTATAAAAACAATGGAGTCTATAACTTTCAGCTCAACTCGATTGGCTTTGAAATCGCCTGGGATACAACAAGCACCGACTTTCAGCTTCCAGTAAAAATTACAATCGATGATTTCAGAAAATCGACACCAAATGGCGTTGTTTTTGAACCTTACAAACAAACACAAATCAGCTCTGTAAACGTATACATAACCCCAGCGGAAAAAGCAGAGGTACAGTCTTATTATGATAGCATTGGATTTTTTGGATTGAAAAAGAAACGTTTTAACAAAAAAGTGTTGTCAAAAGCAATTCAAATACGAGCTGGTGATCAATACAGCGACGCCAATCGAAACCAGACAATTGCTGAACTCAATCGACTTGGGATTTTTGAATATCCTAGCATTCGTTACTCATATGCCGATTCATTACAATCTGCCCTCAATACATCGATTATTTTGGAGCCAAGAGAGCGCTTTGGACTAGGGTTTGGATTAGACCTAACCCAATCGAACATTCAAGATCAAGGGATAGCCTTTAATAGCAGTCTAAATGTTCTCAATATATTCAGAGGAGCAGAAAATTTTGAGTTTGGTGTTCGAGGAACCATTGGTCGTTCGGCTGATGAAGTCATTTCTGAAATTGGAGGAGACATGAGGCTGCGAATTCCCAAAATTTTAATGCCAAATTTTATCGCCAGATTAATTCCTGAAAATCTTCAACCAGCTTCTGTTCTCAACTTAGGTGCAGCTCTGCAAAATAATATCGGATTGGATAAACTCACCTATTCTGGTGGCATTGAGTACAAGTGGAAAACGAAAAACAACAATCGTATTGACTTCTCATTGGTGGACTTGACGCTTGTCAACAATCGAAACACCCAGAACTATTTTAATATCTATACCAACACCTACTCACAACTGAATACTATCGCTCAAAATACAGCTGGTAGTTCTTCTTTTTTTAATAATAATAATCTGACAGTTCCTGATGGAGCAACTGGTTTTATCAGTTATGTGCTGTCTGATGGTTCTCCAATTAATAGAGAAAACCCCTCATATATCACTGTCATGCGAATCGAGGAAAGAAGAAAGCGCTTGACACAAAACAACCTCATCATTGGCTCTAGTTTTAGCTTTTTAAAAAACAGTCAAAACAATTTTTTTGATGAAAATTTTTATCAAATCCGTTATAAAATTGAGTCTGCCGGCAATCTGATCAACATGTTAGCGTCGCCACTCAATTTGAATAGAATTAATGACACAAACTATCTTTTTGATTTGCCCTACAGCCAATTTCTAAAAGGGGAGTTTGACTACATTCAGCATTGGCTCGTTGGGTCGTCTTCTGTCTTTGCATTTCGTAGTTTTTTGGCGTTGGCAGTGCCCTTGGGAAATGCCAGAAGTATTCCCTTTAGCCAGTCATATTTTTCGGGTGGTGCCAATGACAATCGGGCTTGGGAAGTCTATCGATTGGGGCCTGGGAGTAGTTTTTCGGGAAATGAATTTAACGAGGCCAATTTCAAAATTGCATTAAATTTTGAGTATCGATTTGACCTTTTTGGCTCATTTAAAGGGGCACTCTTCGCCGACGCTGGAAACATCTGGAATCTGTTTGACGATGTTACAGACCCTTCGAAACGCTTTGATGGTTTTCGTGATTTGAACGAACTAGCCATTGGCACTGGTTTTGGTGTACGATATGATTTTGGTCTGTTTATTTTTCGACTTGACACAGGCTTTAAAACCCACAATCCAGCATTGGAAAAATCGAAGAGGTGGCTGACTGACATGCAGCTAAAAAAGGCAAACTTGACAATCGGTATAAATTATCCTTTTTAAAGGGAAAATTTTATCCTATTTTTGCGACTTTCAAACAGTTACCAATGAGCCATTCAATTCAGCCCGGAGTCATTACAGGCAAGCAAGTACAAGAAGTTTTCCAATTAGCCAAAAAGAAAAAGTTTGCACTCCCAGCAGTCAATGTCATCGGATCAAACTCGATCAATGGTATTCTCGAAACTGCTTCAGCTCTCAACTCACCTGTCATTGTTCAATTCTCCAACGGAGGAGCACAATTTAATGCTGGTAAAGGATTTTCAAACAAAAACCAACAAGCTGCCATCGCAGGTGCAGTTGCAGGAGCTAAACATATTCATCAATTGGCAGGAGCATATGGCGCAGTTGTGATTCTACATACCGATCACGCTGCCAAAAAATTACTCCCCTGGATTGATGGTTTGCTCGACGCTAGCGAAAAGCATTTTGAAGAAACAGGCAAGCCTCTGTTCAGCTCACACATGATTGATCTTTCTGAAGAGCCATTGGAAGAAAACATCGAAATCTGTAAAGAATACCTCAAGAGAATGTCTGCGATGGAGATGACCCTTGAAATCGAACTTGGTGTTACTGGTGGTGAGGAAGATGGTGTTGACAACACAGACATCGACAGCTCGAAACTGTACACCCAACCAGAAGAAGTTGCTTATGCATTTGAAGAGCTATCAAAGATAAGCAGTCAGTTTACAGTTGCAGCAGCATTTGGAAATGTGCATGGCGTTTATAAACCCGGTAATGTGAAACTAACCCCAAAGATTCTAAAGAATTCTCAAGAATATGTCTGTGAAAAGTTTGGTGTTGAGCACAATACCATCGACTTTGTTTTTCATGGTGGATCAGGATCGACTTTAGAGGAAATCAGAGAAGCCATTGGATATGGAGTAATCAAAATGAATATCGACACAGACATGCAATACGCATTTATGAGTGGCGTTCGTGATTATATTGAAAGCAGATCCGCTTATCTTCAACAACAAATTGGAAATCCAGATGGAGATGATGTGCCTAACAAAAAGTTCTATGACCCTCGTGTTTGGTTGAGAGAAGGTGAAAAAAGCTTTGTAGAAAGACTCAAGCAGGCTTTCGAAGATTTGAACAATGTGAACACTTTGTAGTATCAATTGGTTTTATATATTTGATTAAAATAAATCATATGTCTTGGTTTAAGCGAACAACAAAAGGGATACGCACAAGCACCCAAGATAAAAAAGATACGCCGCAGGGTCTTTGGTATAAATCCCCTACTGGAAAAATTATTGACACTGAAGAGCTGGCTGAAAATTTTTATGTTTCGCCAGAAGATGGCTATCACGTTCGAGTTGGTAGTCAGATTTACTTCGACATTCTTTTTGATGAAGGCAAGTTTAGAGAAATAAATAAAAAAATGTTTTCAAAAGATCCACTCAATTTTGAAGATTCCAAAAAATATAAGGATCGCCTATCGAGCGCACAGAAAAAAACAAAGCTAAACGACGCTGTTCGTACTGCTGTTGGCAAGTCAAACGGGAATCAGCTTGTTGTAGCCTGTATGGACTTTACTTTTATTGGGGGATCGATGGGATCGGTCGTTGGAGAAAAAATTTATCGAGCTGCAGACTATGCATTGCAGAAAAAAATTCCTCTCCTTGTGATTTCAAAATCTGGTGGTGCCAGGATGATGGAAGCAGCTCTTTCATTAATGCAAATGGCAAAAACATCGGCAAAATTAGCGCAGTTGGCTGATGCTAAAATTCCATACATCTCTTTGTGTACAGACCCAACAACTGGTGGAACCACTGCCTCATTTGCGATGCTTGGCGACATTAACATCGCTGAACCAGGCGCTTTGATTGGCTTTGCAGGACCTCGAGTGGTAAAAGATACAACAGGGCAGGATTTGCCAGAAGGCTTTCAGACCAGTGAGTTTGTTTTGGAGCATGGGTTTTTAGATTTTATCACCCATCGCAAAGATTTAAAAAAGAAGGTAAACCTTTACTTAGACTTGGTGCTCAACCGAACAATAAGCAAATCATAGCTTTTTCGTATTAAATCCCTACATTTGCACGCTCAAGAAAAGATTTTGAGTTTACATAATAATTATTTACAACAATATTGGCATGTATTTAACAACTGAAAAAAAGAAAGAGATTTTTAAGAAATATGGTTCTTCCGAAACAAATACTGGATCGACCGAAGGCCAAATCGCTCTTTTTACGCATCGGATCAATCATTTATCCAATCATCTTAAAACAAATCACAAAGACTTTAATACCGAAAGATCGCTTGTAAAGCTCGTTGGTAAACGAAGAAGTCTTCTCGATTATTTGAAGAAACGGGATATCAATAAATACAGAGAGTTAATCAAAGAACTCAACATCCGTAAATAACATAAAAAGCATCATAGTTTTTCATTGGTGACTACGAACGCAACACAACAAACGTTCACATATAAAATGAAAAGATATGATACCAAAAGTATATACTGAGTCTATTGACTTAGGAGATGGTCGTACAATTACCATAGAAACTGGTAAGCTGGCCAAACAAGCAGACGGTTCTGCCGTCATTCGCATGGGCAACGCCATGCTACTTGCCACAGTCGTTTCGGCAAGACAAGCTTCAGATGTAGATTTTCTACCATTGACTGTTGATTACAGAGAAAAATTTGCTGCTGCTGGGCGTTTTCCAGGTGGCTTTTTTAAAAGAGAAGCACGTCCAAGCAACGAGGAAATTTTAACCATGAGATTGGTGGACCGCGTTTTGCGACCACTGTTCCCAAAAGACTATCACGCAGAAACGCAAGTCATGCTACAATTGATGTCGCATGATGAAAATGTAATGCCAGATGCGTTGGCTGGATTGGCTGCATCGACTGTGATTCAGTTGTCAGACATCCCATTTGAATATCCGATTTCGGAGGTGCGAGTGGCTAGAATTAATGGAGACTTTATTGTCAATCCAAGTCGCGAGCAATTGCAAGAGTCAGATGTTGATATTATGATTGGTGCAAGTGCAGACTCTGTAGCCATGGTAGAGGGAGAATTTGATGAGGTTTCTGAGCAGTGTATGGCAGATGCCATCCGTTTTGGCCATGAAGCTATCAAAAAACAAATCGAAGCGCAAGTTCGCTTGGTTGCAGCTGTAGGTAAAAAAGAAACACGTACCTACGAAGAAGAAAATCACGATGAAGCTGTAGAGAAAAAAGTTCATGAGTTTAGCTATCAAACTTGTTATGACATTGCCAAGCAAGGTCTTTCGAAGAAAGACCGTGGCGAAAAGTTCTCTGAACTAAAAGAAGCTTTATTGGCTGAATTTTTAGAGGAGGAGCAAGAGGAGCATGGAAAATTGATTTCCAAATACTTTAGTAAAACACAAAAGGAAGCTGTACGAGAACTCGTTTTGGCGGAAGGCATTCGCCTTGATGGTCGTGAAACGACTGATATTCGTCCGATTTGGTGTGAGGTCGATTATTTGCCCTCAACGCATGGGTCATCTATATTCACACGTGGAGAGACACAAGCACTGGCAACAATAACGCTAGGAACTTCAAGAGAGGCAAACATCATTGATTCTCCATCGAATCAAGGGGAAGAAACCTTTTATTTACACTACAACTTCCCTCCATTTTGTACAGGTGAAGCACGACCATTACGTGGTACATCTAGACGTGAAGTTGGGCATGGTAATCTTGCGCAACGTGCTCTTAAGATGGTGATGCCAGAAGACTCGCCATATACAGTACGTGTGGTGTCTGAGGTCCTTGAGTCAAATGGTTCATCTTCCATGGCGACAGTATGTGCCGGGACGATGGCATTGATGGACGCTGGTGTTCAAATCACAAGTCCTGTTTCTGGGATTGCGATGGGTTTAATCTCTGATGGCGATCGTTTTGCTGTTCTTTCAGACATCTTGGGAGACGAGGATCATCTTGGTGATATGGACTTTAAAGTCACAGGAACAGACAAGGGAATTACTGCTTGTCAGATGGATATTAAAATCAAAGGGTTGTCGTATGAAATTTTGATACAAGCTCTAGAACAAGCGCGTGAAGGTCGACTACACATCCTTGAAAAACTGACAGATACGATTGAGGTGCCAGCTGAAACGATTAAGCCGCATGCACCAAAGATGATCAGTTGTACGATTCCGAACGAGTATATTGGACCATTTATTGGCCCAGGTGGTAAAGAGATTCAAAATCTACAGCGTGAAACAAGCACGACCATCGTGATCAATGAAGATCCTGAAACACAAGAGGGAATTGTTGAAATTCTAGGAACCGATCAAGAGGGTATCGATCAGGTTCTCGCTAAGATTGATGCGCTGACCTTTAAGCCTGAAAAAGATGAGATTTATAAGGTAAAGGCGATTAAGATTCTAGAATTTGGTGCAGTGGTTGAGTATTTAGAAGCGCCTGGCAATGAAGTTCTTTTGCACATTAGCGAAATGGCTTGGCAACGCACAAACGCTGTGACCGACGTTGTGAATGTTGGTGATGAGTTTGAGGTGAAATACTTAGGCTTTGATCCACGTACCAAAAAAGATAAAGTGTCATTAAAAGCACTGCTTGAAAAGCCTGAGGGTTATGTCGAGCGTCTTCCGAGAAAGGGAGGTGGTGGAAATCGAGATCGTAGAGGCGGTCGCGACAATCGCAATAGAAGATAATTTTAAAAACCCCCTTTTTGGGGGTTTTAAGTACCTTGCTTTTCTCATTTTTATCAAGTTTAAAATTTAATTGCCATGAAAAATTTTATTTTCATCATACTGTTGGCTGCATGTCAACTCCATTCACAAGATCGAATAACAGGCGAGCTTTTCGCCACACGATCGGAAGTGATCGCGCAAAATGGAATGGTCGCTTCAAGCCATCCGCTCGCAACTCAAATTGGGATTGAAATCCTTAAAAATGGTGGAAATGCCATCGATGCTGCTATTGCTGTAAACGCAGCCCTCGGACTTATGGAACCCACTGGGTGTGGGATCGGAGGGGATCTGTTTGCAATCGTTTGGGATCCGAAAACAAAAAAACTACATGGCTTAAATGCCAGTGGTCCATCACCACAGTCACTTAGTTTAAATTATTTTTTAGAAAACGATTATGATGCAATCCCTTTTTACGGAGCCTTGCCTGTCAGCGTGCCAGGAGCCGTTGCTGGGTGGTTTGCACTGCATCGTAAGTTTGGAAATCTATCAATGGATCAAATTCTTTCACCTGCCATACAATATGCTGAAAAGGGATTTCCAATAACAGAGCTTATCTCATATTATATGGAACGTTCGGTTAAAAATTTCATCAAGTCTGATTATCCAAATATTAAAGAGACCTATCTACAGCCAAATGGAGGAAAATTAGCTGTTGAAGGCGAAATTTTCAAAAACCCTTTGCTAGCCAAAACCTATAAAACTATAGCAAATAAGGGAGAACAAGGGTTTTATAGTGGTACAATTGCTCGTGCTATTGCAGATGAAGTACAGCAACAGGGTGGGTTTTTAACCACAGACGATTTGTCTGCATATAAAGTTGAGTGGATTGAACCTGTATCTATAAACTACAGGGGATACGATATTTGGGAACTTCCGCCCAATGGTCAGGGAATTGCTGCGCTTCAAATGCTCAAAATTTTAGAGGGCTTTAACTTTTCCGAAATAGACTTTGGAAGCTCTGAGCATCTTCATCTTTTTACAGAGGCAAAAAAACTTGCTTTTGAAGATCGAGCTAAATTTTATGCCGATATGGCTTTTGCAAAGGTGCCCATGAAAACGCTCTTGAGTGACGCTTACGCTGACCAAAGACGAGCATTGATACAAGATAAAGCATATATGTACTCTGCAGGTCAACTCAGTTTAGGCGAAACGATTTATATGACTGTTGCAGACAAGGAAGGTTATATGGTTTCTTTGATTCAAAGTAATTACTATGGCATGGGCTCTGGTGTTGTGCCTGAAGGGGTTGGTTTTATGCTTCAAAATCGTGGTGCATTATTTAGCCTTGATGAAAATCACGCCAATGTTTATGCGCCTGGCAAACGCCCCTTTCATACGATTATCCCAGCTTTTGTAACTAAGAATGGTGTTCCATTTTTGAGTTTTGGGGTCATGGGAGGAGATTTTCAACCTCAGGGCCACTCGCAAATTGTGATGAATATTATTGATTTTGGAATGAACATACAGGAGGCAGGAGACGCCCCAAGATGGGATCACATAGGTTCGTCAAGTCCAAGAGGTAACAAAGCGAAAAACAGTGGAAAAATTCGTGTTGAGTCTGGGATTTCATACGAAACAATTCGCGAGTTGATGGCTCGAGGACATGAAGTTGGTTTTGCTACTGGAATTTATGGGGGCTATCAAGCAATTTTATGGGATGCAGAGAACGAAGTCTATCGAGGTGCTTCTGAGAGCAGAAAAGATGGACAAGTCAGTGGATACTAAAATCCTTGTTATTTTTTTTCCTCACAAATAATTTCAAACCCCCTTTTTTGGATGGTTTTAATTAACTTGCTATTCTCATTTTTTATTAAAGTTTAAAATTTGTACCATGAAAAAAATCACTCTATTTATATTTGCCTACCTAACGATTCAATGCTCATCTGAAATGCAACAACCACCCGTAGCTGAAAAAGTAAAAAAAATTCTAGAGATTCACGACGATCAACGCGTCGACAATTACTTTTGGCTGCGATTAAGCGACGAGCAAAAAGAGGCTGAACATCCTGATCAACAAACGCAAGATGTGTTGGGCTATCTACATGCAGAAAATGACTACCGCAAGCATGTGATGAAACCAACAGAAAAACTCCAAAAAACGATTTACGATGAGATCATTGGGCGAATCAAACAAGATGATTCATCTGTGCCTGTCACAGTGAATGGCTACACCTATTACACTCGATTTGAAAAAGGACAAGACTACCCCTACTATTGTCGAGAAAAATCTGGTGATAAGGCCAAGGAAGAAGTGATGCTCGACGTGCCAACAATGGCTGAAGGATATGCTTATTATGCCATTGGTGGACGCAGTGTGAGTGAAAACAACAAAATCCTTGCCTACGCAGTTGATACTGTTTCGAGAAGGGAATATACCTTGTACTTTAAAAACTTGGAAACAGGTGAAATCCTTTCAGATAAAATCGAAAATACCACTGGTGGCATCACTTGGGCCAATGACAATCAAACTATTTTTTACGTCAAAAAAGACCCTCAAACACTTCGTGCATATCAAATTTATAAACATCGATTGGGTAAAGATTCAAGTGATGATGAACTCGTTTATGAAGAAACAGATGAAACTTTCTCATGTTGGATTTCAAAAACTAAGTCGCGTCAATACCTTATGATTGGTGCGAGTCAAACACTATCAACTGAATATCGATTTTTGGATGCCAATACCCCTAACGGCAAATGGCAAGTGATTCACCCGCGAGAAAAAAATCTAGAATACTTTATCGATCATTATAAAGACGATTTTTATATCACTACAAACGATCAAGCCAAAAACTTTCGATTGATGAAAACACCTGTTAATCGCCCACAAAAATCAAATTGGACTGAACTAATCCCCCACCGAGAGGATGTGTTGTTGGAAGATATCGAAATTTTTAAATCCCATCTTATTGTAAACGAACGTCACAATGGTCTTTCGCGCCTTCGAATCATGACATGGGACAATAATAATGAACATTATATTTCGTTTGATGATCCAACCTATGCTGCTTGGATTTCAGCAAATCCAGATTTCAATTCAATGCAACTTCGCTTTGGATATAGTTCTTTAACAACTCCAACGTCGATATATGATTATGATCTAAACACTAAAGAGAAAACACTCAAAAAACAGGATGAAGTGTTGGGTGGTAGGTTCGATTCGCAAAACTATCTTTCCGAGCGCATCATGGTTCCTAGCAGAGACGGATTGACAAATATCCCTGTGTCTTTGGTCTATCACAAAGACTTTAAAAAATCGGGTAATGAGCCACTCCTCCTCTATGGCTATGGATCTTATGGAAACACTATAGATCCTTGGTTTAGCTCAGCACGATTAAGTCTGCTTGACCGTGGTTTTACATATGCCATCGCACACATTCGTGGAGGAGAAAATCTAGGTCGCTCGTGGTACGAGGATGGAAAACTCTTGAAAAAGAAAAATACATTTTATGACTTTATAGACGTTGGGAATCATTTAGTACAGCAGGGTTACACCTCCAATGATCACTTGTATGCCCAAGGTGGCAGTGCAGGTGGTTTGCTAATTGGTGCTGTGATCAACATGGTGCCGGAGCTTTTCAATGGTGTAATTGCGGCAGTGCCTTTTGTAGATGTTATTTCGACCATGCTTGATGAAACCATACCCCTGACCACTTTTGAGTTTGACGAATGGGGAAATCCAAAAAACAAAGAATACTATGACTATATCAAGTCGTACTCTCCTTATGATAATGTCGAAGAAAAGGACTACCCTCATCTATTGATTACCACTGGCTATTGGGATAGCCAGGTGCAATACTGGGAACCTGCAAAGTGGATTGCCAAATTGAGAGATAAAAAAACGGATGATAATTTATTGTTGATGAATTGTAATATGGAGGTTGGTCATGGTGGCGCTTCAGGTAGATTCAAGCGATACAAAGAGGTGGCGCTTTTCTATTCTTTTTTACTCCATTTAGAAAAATAATTTTATTTTGTAACCTTTTACATCATCTCATCGTATAACAAATGTAAAAACAAGTTAGATGAGACAACTAAAAATTACTAAGCAGGTTACAAACAGGGAAACTGCTTCACTCGACAAGTATTTGCAAGAAATCGGGAAGGTTGATTTGATTACAGCTGAGCAGGAAGTCGAGCTCGCACAGCGAATCAAAGCTGGCGATCAAATTGCCCTCGAGAAATTGACAAAAGCAAACCTTCGATTTGTGGTTTCTGTGGCAAAGCAATATCAAAACCAAGGTCTCACACTTCCAGACTTGATTAATGAAGGTAACTTGGGGCTTATCAAAGCTGCAAAACGATTTGATGAAACTAGAGGTTTTAAGTTCATTTCTTATGCTGTATGGTGGATTCGACAGTCAATCCTACAAGCCCTCGCTGAACAATCCAGGATTGTGCGTTTACCCCTTAACAAAATTGGTTCGATAAACAAAATCAATAAGACTTTTGCATATCTAGAGCAAGCACATGAGCGTATGCCTTCTGCTGAAGAAATCGCAAAGGAGCTTGACATGACTGTTTCTGATGTCAAGGAATCGATGAAAAACACAGGTCGTCATGTATCTATGGATGCGCCACTTGTTGAAGGTGAAGATTCTAACTTATATGATGTACTCCGCAGTGGAGAATCTCCAAACCCTGATCGTCAGTTGCTACACGAATCCTTGAGAACAGAGATTAGTCGTGCGCTAGAAACACTCACACCTAGAGAGTCTGATGTTGTTCGTCTTTACTTTGGACTTGGCAACCAACACCCAATGACTCTCGAAGAAATTGGAGAAACCTTTGACTTGACACGAGAGCGTGTTCGCCAGATCAAGGAGAAAGCAATTCGTCGATTAAAGCATACGTCTAGAAGCAAAATACTGAAAACCTACCTTGGTTAATAATGCGAGACAAAAAACTGGTTGCGCCTTCACTGCTTGCTGCTGATTTTGGCAATCTTACTCGTGATATTGATATGGTCAATCACAGTGATGCAGACTGGTTTCACCTCGATGTGATGGATGGTGTTTTTGTGCCAAATATCTCTTTTGGTATGCCTGTAATCAAAGCTATGGCAAAGCACACAATTAAACCACTTGATGTTCACCTGATGATTGTCGATCCTGACCGCTATATCCAAACTTTTGCCGATTTGGGAGCTGATGTACTTACTGTTCACGCAGAAGCTTGTACTCACTTGCACAGAAGCTTTCAGTCGATTAAAGCAGCAGGGATGAAAGCTGGTGTGGCGTTAAACCCTCATACACCCATTTCCGATTTGTCACACACAATTGCAGATATCGATTTGGTTTGTTTGATGAGTGTAAATCCAGGTTTTGGTGGACAATCATTTATAGAAGCTACCTATCAAAAAGTCAGAGAACTGCGTGCACTAATCGATTCCAATTATGCAAAAACACTCATCGAAATCGATGGAGGTGTGACAGATCAAAACGCCTCACAATTGATAGATGCAGGAGCTGATGTTTTGGTCGCTGGTAGTTATATTTTTTCTGCTGCAGACCCTTCATCAAGAATCGCCAGCCTGTCTGCTCAGATCAATTCATAAACAGATGTCTGTTGTTCTTGGACTTATGAGTGGCACTTCCTTAGATGGGCTTGATTTGTGTTGCGTTTGCTTTTCGTCCAATTCTAAGGATTTTCAAATACTCGAGACAAAAACTGTCCCCTACACTGACAAATGGAAGTCCAAACTCGAAAACGCATTCTTTGATACTGCTGACGAAATCGACAACCTTGACAAAGCATTTGGAGTATTTTTGGCAGAACAGATTTCATCCTTTATCAATACATCCTCACTACCAACCATTGATCTGATTGCCTCGCATGGTCACACGATTTTTCACAAACCCAGTCAAGGCATCACCAAACAAATTGGGTGTGGAGAAGAAATTGCTAAACAAACAGGTATCAAGGTCATTTATGACTTTAGAAGTCAAGATGTTGCGTTAGGAGGGCAAGGAGCACCTCTCGTCTCGATGGGAGATGCCACCCTTTTTCACAGCTATGATGCATGCTTAAACTTGGGTGGTTTTGCCAATGTTTCTTTTGCTTTGCAAAAAAATCGAATTGCTTATGATATAGGTGCTTGTAACATCATTTTCAATCATTTTGCCCAACAACTAGGGCATGACTATGATGATCGAGGCCAACTGGCACAAAAGGGTTCATATGATGAATTGTTAATACAAAAGCTGAATGATATTGATTATTACAAGTTAAATCCACCCAAATCTCTGGCAAGAGAGTTTACAGAAACGTTACTGTTACCCTTACTCTCAAGCTATGATGCAAAAACTGTGTTGCACACCTACACCAAACACATTGGTTTACAAATCGGAATGTCACTGACAACATGCAAGGCAAATAAATGTTTGGTCACTGGTGGGGGTTCGCACAATCATTTTCTGATCGATCAAATCAAGCAGTATACAAGTTGTCGCTTGGAGATCCCAGACCAGACCATCATTGACTACAAAGAGGCTTTGATCTTTGCATTTTTGGGACTTTTACGCAATGATAACAAAATCAATGTGTTGTCGAGTGTAACAGGTGCAAGTCGCGATCATAGTGCTGGACGCATGGCAAAACCTTAACCATTGGCTAAAAAAATTGTACATTCAAACACTAATTTAAATAACCTATCTATGAAACTTTATCAACCCCTTTTCGGAATTTTGCTCGTCCTTTTTTCATGTGATACCCCTGCTGTAACAGATCAGCTTCAACAATTGATGGAAGA
Source organism: uncultured Bacteroidota bacterium (assembly GCA_902631125.1). Lineage (GTDB taxonomy): Bacteria > Bacteroidota > Bacteroidia > Flavobacteriales > Flavobacteriaceae > UBA724. Next base: position 7,700 of record CACOXF010000007.1, on the reverse strand, counting down.
TTACTATGAAGAAAAATTACAACTCTATCCCCTTGGCGCAACCTATCAAGGAGACAAAAGATACAATGACTATTTGCCAAATTCTCTCTCAGATGAGTTTATAGCGAAAGAAAAAACATTCTACACTTCTGTTCTCAATCAGCTTAAGTCTATAGATGAGGAAAGTTTGAGCGGAGAAGATTTACTGAGTAAAAAGGTACTTCATTGGGAGTGTGACATCAACTTAAAACGGCTTGAATTTCCAACCCACCTTCTGCCATTGAATCAAATGTGGACGCTTCAATTAACTATTGGGCAGTTGGCAGGCGGAAGCAGTGCACAACCTTTCAAGACTGTAGAAGATTATGACAATTGGCTAGCGCGCGTTGATGATTATTTGGTATGGCTTTACACAGCTAAAGATCGAATGAAAGAAGGAATCGAAAATGATGTAGTGCTGCCAAAATCGCTGATCAAGAAAGTTGTTCCACAGCTTGCAAGCATTGCACTAACAGATCAAGAGGATCATTTGTTTTATGGCCCCATTCGACAACTTCCAGCAAGCTTTTCAGATGAAAATAAAACAAGATTGACTGCTGCCTATCAATCGATGATTGAAAATAAAGTAAAGCCTGCCTACCTACAACTTCATGATTTTATGAATGGTGAGTACATGGAAGCAGGTCGATTGAGTAGTGGTTTTGACGCATACACTTTTGGAAGTGATTATTATGACTACGCCATTCAACTCTACACAACAACCAACATGAATGCTAATGAGATTCATGAGTTGGGCTTACAAGAGGTTACACGATTGCGCAATGAGATGGAAAAAGTAAAACAACAGGTTGGATTTAAAGGTAATTTAAATGCCTTTTTTGAACATTTGAGAACCTTACCACAGCTTGTTCCCTTTAATGATCCGCAGCAAGTGATTGATAATTTTAATGCGATTCATGACAAAATGAAAGCCAATGTCGATCGATTGTTTTCGCTGCAGCCAAAAACTGCTTTTGAGGTACGTCGTACAGAGTCATTTCGTGAAAAATCGGCAAGTGCAGAGTACAGTCCAGGATCACTTGATGGCACAAGACCAGGTATTTTTTATGTTCCAATACCAGACGTGACCAAATACAACATCTTTTCAGGCGAAGATTTGTTTTTACACGAAGCCATTCCTGGGCATCATTTCCAAATTGCCTTGCAGCAAGAAAACACTGCCTTACCTGATTTTAGAAAAACACTTTGGTACAGTTCCTATGGTGAGGGCTGGGCGCTTTATTGCGAATCACTTGGAAAAGAGCTTGGGCTATATGATGACCCTTATCAGTACTTTGGTATGCTTAGTGCAGAAATGCACCGTGCCATACGACTGGTTGTCGATACAGGGCTGCACACAAAGGGATGGACGCGTGAAGACGCAATCGCTTATTCACTCGCTAATGAAGCAGAGCCAGAAGCAGCGATTATTTCTGAAATTGAGCGATATATGGCAAACCCAGGTCAGGCGTTGTCGTATAAAATTGGGCAGCTCAAAATTCTTGAGCTAAGAGCAAATGCTAAAAAGCTAATGAAAGATAATTTTTCTATGAGCACATTTCATGAAAAGGTATTGGAATCGGGCTGTATACCTTTGGCATTGTTGGAAGAAAAAATACAAACCTGGACAAAAAATTTTTAAAATGAAGAAGGGTTGAAAATTTTATAGTCAATGATGGAGGAATATGAGTTGGAAAGTCCTGTAGACGCTGTCATTACTTGGGTTGATGGAGAGGATAAAAAGCACAAAGAAAAAATTAATCGTTATGCTTCAAAAACGATAAAAAATAATAATGAATTTTTTTCTCGTTATGCACAGGTTAATGAGATTAAATTTTGTGTCCACTCAATTTTAAAACATGCCAATTTTATTCGAAATATATTTATTATAACAGACAACCAAATACCCAAATTTCTCGCTGATGAAAAATATGACACTTATAAAAAAGTAAAGATTGTCTATCATTCAGAGATATTTGGCGACAATAAACCATCCCTCCCAGTATTTAATTCTCGAAGTATTGAGACAAAAATTCATCGTATTCCAGGTCTTGCTGAACATTTTATTTACTTCAATGACGATATGATTTTATTACGTCCAGTAAGTAAATCCGATTTTTTTGATGATAATCTCCCTGTGCTTAGGGGGAAGTGGAAACCATTTAAGGAAAATATCCTTTACAAAAAACTTCGTTTTAAAAAAAAAATCAATAAGGCGGGACATGTATATGCTCAAGAAAAGAGTGCCAAAATTCTAGGGTTTCAGAGACTTTTTAAGTTTCATCACACCCCCCAACCAATGCGAATTTCAACAATCAAATCATTTTTTTCTAATCACGATGGATTGGAAGAGTTCAACAGCAACTTTAAATTCAGAAGCTTAGAACAATTTCTAATCCAGGGAATTGCCAATCATTTAGAAATCAAAAATGGGAGTTGTCGCATCTTAAATGACTATCAAATGGTTCATTTTCGTTCATATCATAAACCGATTTTTTGGTTGAAATTTAAACTCACTTATTTTTGCAATAAGAAAAATAGATTGTTTTTGAATCTTCAAGATCTTGATTTGTGCCCTCATTCTAAACAAACTTACTTCATAGAGTGGCTAGATAAAAGATATAAATTATATGGTGGGAATAAACATTCATAAGAACATAAAACTGTTTTATTATACTAAAAATGCGATCCTCCAACTGATTCCTCTTTGGTTTTTCCGAAATCGCTTAAGTGATGTGATGCGACCTAAAGCTGAGGATGACATTGATTATTTAAAAAAACGTGTTGACTATTACAATAGGTTACATATCAAATCTGCGCTTCCTAAAAAAGTTAAATCTTTGAAAGAGCTTAGAAGAGGTAAGAAAAACACAACTTATTTTTTTGACAGCTATGAAGTCACGCGTTATTTTAACCCCCGACTTCTTGTCAAATTTGAATTTGGAGATATTACCCAAGTTCCCCAAATCCCATCGATAGTAAAAAGCAGGCCTATTGATTCCAATAACGAAAAATCAGTGCTTTTGAAGTTAAACAAGGTGAGGCATTTCATTTTTGTCCGTGATAAAAATCGTTTTGAAAATAAAAAAAATATGTTGATTGGTCGTGGTGGCGTGAGCGACAGAAAGCCAAAAAGAATTGCGTTTTACAAAAAGTATTTTGATCATCCTCTGTGCGATTTAGGTCAAACCAATCAAAATAGTAAGTTCCATTTCTGGTATAAAAAAAAGATATCGATTGAGAAGCATTTAAAATACAAGTTTATTTTGTGTTTGGAGGGGATTGATGTTTCTTCAAATCTCAAATGGGTGATGTCATCTAGTTCTATTGCAGTGATGGCAAAACCCCAGTTCGAAACTTGGTTTATGGAAGGGCAGTTAATTCCAGATTTCCACTACATTCAAATTCTTGATGATTACTCAGATTTGGAGAAAAAATTAACATACTTTATTGAAAATCCTGATAAATGCATGAACATTATTCAAAATGCAAATGCTTATGTTGAGCAATTTAAGAACAAAAGGAGAGAGAAATTAATATCTTTGATGGTGTTAGAAAAATATTTTATCAAAACTCGGCAAAGTCTATAAACACATCTCTTTAAATGAGTCTTTTTTACCTTCGTAAAAAAATATATAAATTAATTTTCCTTACTTACAAGTATCTTATTAAGCCCAATAAACAAGTCAAGTCTATTTATGGAATTTACCTTTTTCCAGCCTTTGAAGACAGAACTTTTAAATATTATTTTAAAGGGACTTACGGGACTTTTCTCAGTGAATTGATAAAAGGTATTAATACAAAGACCCTTTTTGTAGATATCGGCTCAAATCAGGGTCTTTACAGTATTCTGGCAGGGCAAAACAAAAACATTGATCAAGTCATATCGTTTGAACCTTCTTCACAAACCAGTAAACTACTGAAATCTAATTTGAAGTTTAACCATATTACGAACTGCAAAGTAATTCAAAAAGGGATTGGTAATCAGTCTGGCGAGACCCAACTACATGTCAGCGAAAGTCATTCTGGAAAAAATTCTATGCGTGATCTTAATGATGTGAAAAGCTCTCCTACTGAGACTGTAGAAACTGTCGAAATTATTGACCATAAAGAATTGAACAAATTGATTCCTAATCATCATCGGATCTTCATTAAAATTGATGTTGAAGGTTACGAGGAAATTGTGATTTACCAGTTGATTCAATGTTCATTTTTTGAAAATGTATATCAAATTTTTTGCGAAGTGAATACGAATTGGATAGATGTGAATAGCGTAAAGGAAATGCTGCAAGAGAAAGGGTTTAAAAGTTTTGATAAAATTGGTAAAAACCCTTCTCACTACGACCTTTTGATTTCACGACAATAGTGACCATTTTAAATCATTATTCGATATCAAGCTCATACTTTTTTTTGAGCTGCTGAAGCACATCGTTTGCAATGGTTTTCTTTTCTAAAAGTACCAAAGAATCAGCTTGTTCGATAATGTGATAGGCTTGAAGTATATCTTGATATTTCAATCTTGTAAAGTCATGCACTAGGACATTATCCTCATACGAAAGGTTGGCGTGAATGTGTAGCGCAGTTAGCACACGACAGCGCCCATCGAGAAAAACAATGACGCGCTGATTCACATTTTTTGATAGATGGGCATCAAATACACTTGAGATTTTATGCGTAATCGTGGGTTTGACCTCAAGGGGACGCCCATACTTTTGAACTTTTCCCACTGAAACATGCGTAACTTTATTTGCTTGCAGTAGTTGATTTATATATGTTGTGTAGCCCTCGCTGGTTTCGTAAGAATGAAACTTAAATCCAAGAGAGTTGGCAATCAGTGTACTTGCCCCTGATCCACTTTCCAAATAAAGAGCTGAGATATTTTTAGTTAAATAATCTGTAAAAAAGCAAGCCTCTTTGTAGGTCATTTTAGGCACCATCAATGCACGATCTGCAAATGAAATCCCTAATTTGTTTAGATATTTTTTAAGCCTGTATTTGAAGTGAAATAAAAATTTATTCAAAAGAATTATGATTGTTTTTCCCAAAACAAATATACGATATTATCGAAGTCAACTTTTTGCACACGAATATTCAAAAAAACAAGAAAACTTCAAAACGAACCGATCACCTTTGAATGAATGTTTGCATAAGCAAAAAGTAATAATTTCATGTTGGAATAAGTATTAAATGATACACCTATCCCATTGGTCATTTAATTTCTGATTGCCCATCGACCTTGAACTCTTGTGGGATGACTTGGATAATTTCTCCCCCAGGAAGCATAACAAGTTTATACACCTGATTGATAAGTTCCTCTACATCAGATTCTTGAATGACCTCTTTTGGGTTTACTCTTTATAAATCACATTTAAACGTTCGTAAGACTTAAATGAATAAGTATAATCCCCTGTATATATTTCCTAATTTTAATTGGTAGAGAAAAAATGTCTACTGCATTTCAAATCCTTTATCCCAAGCTTCATATAAACTCTTGAGTTCATTAAACTTTTTTAAATTTAGCTTAGACACATCATTTTGCTCTACAGGATCTATTTTTAAATTATATAATTTCCAATTGTTTTTATAAGCAACCAATTTCCAATCATCGTCCCGTATGGCCTTACCATCTTTATATTGCCAAAATAAAGGTTTTCCCCTTTTAACCTCCTGATCTATTAATGAGGGTAAGAAACTGATTCCATCTAATGGATATATCTTCTGATTGTTATATTTCTTCGGATATTCAACATCTAAAATATCCACAAAAGTTGACATCAAGTCTATAAGATGTAGTGGTGTTTTACATATCTTATTTTTTTGTTTAATTGCGTTAGGCCAATTCACAATCATAGGTGTTTTAATTCCACCTTCACTGCTGTAATTTTTAAAAAAACGAAGTGGCGTATTAGACACATTTGCCCAATCTGGCCCCAAAGACGACCATCTAGTAAGACTCCCAATTTCTCCAGTACTTTTTACGTTTTTAACAACCTCTTTAGACGCTCCGTTATCAGAAAGAAACAAAATTAAGGTATTATTGGCAACCCCCATGTCATCTAGTTTTGATAATAATCTACCTATGTTTTGATCCATCCTATCTATCATGGCACTATATACAGCCATCTTTAAATCTTCCTGCTCTTTTTCTATTTCGGATAGACTATCCCAATTTTGAAATGTTGATATAGATAAAGGGTAATCAGGCTCTATAAGTCCTTGTGCTTTTTGTTTTTCAAACCGGGCGGTTCTGATCGCTTCATAACCATCTTTATATTTTCCTTCATATTTTGCAATATCTTTAGGCCATGCCATTAATGGATCATGAGGCGCGGTATAAGACAAATACAAGAAAAATGGTTTGCTTGATTCTTGTTTTTCCATCCATTGCAAAGCATAATCTGTGAATTTATCTGTAGTATAAAAATCCTTCGGAGGAGTATATGGCTGAATAAGCTTTCCGTCAATCACCCAAGTTCTATTTGGTTTTTTTTGCGCTGGCTGTCCTTCCCCATCTCTTTGCTTTCCCGGATTGAAATGATTACTTGCACCATCAAAAAGACCACTATAATAATCAAATCCTCTGGTAGTTGGTAATTCTGTGCTATGATGTTTTCCAGACCACATTGTGGTGTAACCTGCCATTTTAAATAATTCTCCAAGTGTTATAGCATTATTCATGGGTTTCGCATAACTTTTATGATAACCTGTTCTTTGAGAATACAACCCTGTAAGCAAGCTAGCACGAGAAGGAAAGCATTTAGAAGTGTTATACATTTGTGTAAAACGAATACCCTCAGAGGCAAGCATATCTAAGTTTGGTGTACTGACCTCACTTCCATAACAACCTAAATCCGACCAACCTAAATCATCTGCTAAAATAAGAATAACGTTGGGGTGACTTAATTTAGTTTCTTTTAAATCCAGACATCCTATTAGAAAAAAAATAGAAATCACGCTTTTAAACTTGAAGTAAAACTTAAAAAAACTTCAACCATAATATAATTATTATTTATTAATCTTTTCTTGTCCCAACTGTAGATATTCAGGATTATATTCCCCACGTTCATTAAAACCAGAAAAATCACGCATTGATGAAATTCGCGGATAACTGTCAAAAATATCGCCATAACCCAAGACCCTTGGGTCACCTTGAATTTTTAACAATTCTTCTAGCTTGCTACTGAGTTCTTTTTTAATCATTTTATATGATAACTCATAAGCAATATTGTTTATGCAACCAGGGTCTCTTTTAACATCATACAACTGCTCAAAAGGTCTTTTACTAAATGCTAATTCATACTCTTTTAGAAAATCTTTTTCTTGATCAATCAAAAAAGACTTTGTTGGAGAATTATCAATATCATTGAACCCAGGTTCAATCGATTTAAGTCCCTTTGGCTTAACATATCCTTTTGATCTTTTAGGTGAAGGGTCGCCAGCAGGCCAACTATTAGGCATGAAATTTCGAATATATAAATAATCGGCTGTTCTTATAGCTCGTGCAGGATACCCAAGGTTATCTGGTCTTGCATGTGTGTGTCTTTCTCTGCCTGTTAATACATAATCTCGATGTCTATAATCTATATTTTTAGAAAACAATAAATTGACAAGGCTCTTTCCAGACATTTGAGGTGGGTTATTAACTTTAGCAATTTCTAGGAATGTAGGAGCTATATCAATCA
>CACOXF010000006.1 GCA_902631125.1 uncultured Bacteroidota bacterium | reverse complement strand
ATCGACTGACAGATTTCTCAAATTCATTTTATCATAGTACCACTCACCATCAATTGAAAGTTGACCGGTTGTTGGTATTGGAACATTTACGGAGTTTAGAAATTCATCGTCTTCTCCCCAAAAACCACTATTCTCAATTTGTGAAACCCACTTTAACCTATTAGTACTCCAACCATTTGGAATCTCTCCAATCCATTCAACCCCTGAATCTTTATATGAATCGTATCTATTCATCAATTCATTATTTGATTTAGAAGGTTCTCAGATTCTTTATCCAACTCTAATAAATCTCGAGTAACATCCTCTGAAGAACGAAGAGGTTTGTATTTATAGAAATACTTGGTAAAGTTGATTTCATACCCCACTTTACTTTTGTCAAAATCAATCCATGAATTTGGTAAATGAGGTTTTACCTCACGAGTAAAATACTGTTCAATATCTTCAGAAAGACGAACTCTCTCATAATCTCTAAGTTTTGAGTCTGGTTTTGGATATCCTTTTTTATCTCTTAATACTATACCGTTTTCAACTTTTGGTTGATCAATAGTAATTTTTGTGTAACCAAAGGACTCATTATCGAAAATCTTAGAGAATTCATTCTCTTCAAATTTCTCATAGATTTGAAGGATTTCTTCTCTCTGAGTTTCATCTACATACTTTCGTTTATCTCCTAATGATTTCTTCATTGACTTGTAAAATGGTGAACCATCAATGAGTTGAACCTTACCTTTTCGATTTGGTCTTTTTTTGTTAGTTATTATCCATACATAAGTTGATATACTTGTGTTAAAGAATAGTTGATCAGGAAGTGATACAATACATTCTAACCAATCGTTTTCGATTATCCATTTTCGAATCTCAGATTCTCCTGAACCAGTATCCCCTGAAAAGAGAGGTGAACCATTAAAAACCACTCCAATACGAGAACCTTCAGGTTTCCTTTTGGACATCATATGTTGTAGGAATAGTAAAGAACCATCCGACGTTCTTGGTGTACCTACAGAAAACCTTCCCATTGGGTTTTTTGATTCTTCGATAACAAAATCCTTCTCGGATTTCCAACTTACTCCAAATGGTGGGTTAGTAATCATATAATCAAAAGTCCTTCCTTCATGTTGGTCATTTGAAAGTGAAGTACCTAATTTGATACGTTCTGGGTCTTCACCTGTAATTAAGAAATCTGATTTACAAATTGAGAAGGTTTGTGGGTTAAGTTCTTGTCCGTAAAGTTGAAACATCACATCTGATGAGATATTCTCATTTACCCATTCCTTTCCTATGGTTAACATACCACCTGTACCACAACATGGGTCGAAAATAGAACGAATAATTCCTTCCCCCTTGAGATTATCTTCATCTCCACTAAACACCATTGAGACAAGAAGTTGAACCACATCTCTCGGAGTGTAATGTTCACCACTCGTTTCATTACTCATCTCTGAGAACTTCCGAAGTAATTCTTCAAAAATTGAACCCATAGTATGGTTATCAATTTTGTTTGGATGTAAATCAACTTCAGTAAACTTATCAATCAGGGAGTATAATTTCTTGTTTTTAATGAGTTTCTCGACAGGTTTTTCTAATTGAAAATTCTCCAATATTTGATGAACATTTTCCGAATACCCATTGACATAATTTGGAAAGTTAATCTTCAATCCATTCGGGTCAGATTTCAATCGAGTTAAGTCGTAGGGTGAATAGTTGAAAAAGTTTAACCCAGTTTTCTTTTTTATAATTGGAGTTGGGTCGTCAATTCCACTCTGAAGGAGTTCATTGTATTGTTTTACCACCTCATCTTTGTGGGGTTCAATCAAACAGTCCAATCTTCTAAGAACTACGAATGGAAGTATAATATCTCCATATTCGTGAGGTTTAAACAATCCTCTTAATTCATCATCACATACTCTCCAAATGAAGGATGATATTTCTTGGTGGTTACCCATAAAATAAAAGTAATTTAATAGTTTTCAAATTACCTTTTATTGTCAAGAAATCAAAAACAATAATCTATGAAAAAACAAATACTTGGAACTCATCTTGGAACTCACCCCCACTTTTTGGGAAAAAAGAAACCCTCAACTGTCTGATTTTTAGATAGTTAAGGGTTTCTGTGGGTGGTCCCACCTGGGCTCGAACCAGGGACCAACTGATTATGAGTCAGCTACTCTAACCAACTGAGCTATAGGACCTGAGTTAAAGTAATTGGTACAAAAATAATCTTTTGAGGTATTCTGTGGCACATATATGGCACTTTTTCATTTTACCAATTAATATACGTTGAAAAATAAATCCACAAAATTTTTTAAAACCACGTTATATAGTAGAACAAGCAGTTAAACGCTAAGGGCGTTGCTGTATCTAATTCACAAATATGACAACAGTAAATAGAAGAGAATACGGTAAAGCACTATCAACATATGGTTTAAATTATCACAATGTAATAAGGTATAGAAGAGATAGTGGTATAGACAAGGTATCTAAAAGACAAGTAGATTGGTATATGAACAACTTACTAAAGCGTCCCGATGTAAGTATGGTATGGGCATGTGTAGAGCCTGACTATGATAAGTACACAGGACAAACGTATAGCTCTAACCATGTAGACTTTGCTTATGTAGGTAATCAAAGTTTAAGTAATGAACAGTTATCTAATTATATGAGAGTAAATAGGTATTATCTACTTAATACAGAGCCTGTAGTGAATGGTATGGAATAATTTACAAAGCATTTAGGTAAGGATTTGAGTTATCATAATATTTATGTTTAATCGCATCTTGTTTATATTTAAACTATAACATAAATATATTCAAAGATGAAATCACAAATTAAAGACATCGTAATAGGCATATTTGCCATAATAGGATTTACTGCTATAGTAATGGGTTTTAATAACCCTACATCATTTCAGCAAGTAAATTCAATGCCTGAAAGCCACGTTTGGGAAATTAAAATGGCAGGTGATAATATACCCATTGCGTTTATGTACAATAAAAAAACAGGTGAAGTAAGGCGTATGAGCACAGCTGAAATGACTACAAATAGTTCAGGAAAAATTAAATTCTCAAGAAACTATGACTATATCAAGCTTAAAGAGCTTTATTATTAGAAATATTAGCTCACATCTTACCATTAACTAAAGTAGTTTGTAGAAGACAGATAGCTTAGTATTCCAAACAGTAATAGCAATATGAAAGCAACTATTATACAACCACAACCTTGTGAAAGAGTATCCATTGTGTTGTCGCCCTTTTTTCTCAGGAATAAGCCAATAATCAACGCAATGGCAAGTATTCCAATAATTAATTCCATAGACCTAAATTATGAATAATACAGGAAAGAAATTTGGCGGCAGAAAAAAAGGCGTTCCAAACAAGCTCACAGCTGAGGTCAAGAAAAAGGTACAATCACTCTTAGATGGTGCTATTGATAGGATAGACCTAAGTGAGTGTACAATAGCTGAACGTATACGCTTGATTGAGATAGGATTGAGATATACTTTACCTACTATGAAGCAGGTAGAAAAATGCCCTGAAACAGAGTATCAAAGCATAGACTTCAAAGACCTAATTAAGTTTGTGGATTAATTCTTTACAACCTTATAATTCACTTCTTCGTTCTCTACTTTATCAAGTGCCTTAACTATATAAGTAGCAGAAGATAAATGCGACATATCAATTGTGTTTCCTGTAAGTGCCATTACCTTGTTTCCTGCCATGTCGTATACCTCTATGTCGTACTCTTTATCGCTGTTTAGTGCTAATAGAGACGATGTAGGGTTAGGATATAGAGTGGGTGTTGTTTGTTGAGGTACGTTAGATGCTAAATTTTGTGCACCAAGATCATATTCAACAAAAGTATATACAGAGTTCTGACAAGTGCTATCATTTAATTGAAAAGCAGTTCCTGATGGAAAGACAGAATGACCAAAAATAAATGGGATATTCGTATCATAGTTATACCCGGGAACGTAAAAGTTTATGCAATCGTCCATTACAGGAAAGCTTGATGTAGCTTGAGAAAATTGGGAACTATTATTATTGTAATGACTTGATGACATAAGTTGCCAAACCTTTCCTTGAGGGACAGTATATGTTTGACCATAACCTGTAACCACTACAACATTTGAAACGGGTAAATTCAAAGCTTGCCCAAATCCAAACATTGGGGCAATTATTAATAAGAGTAATAGTTTCTTCATCGTATTGTTTTTAATGACACTAATTTAAGTTTTTTCAATTATTGTTTTTAACATTGTCTTTTCACTAAATTAGAAAAATGATAAAGTGGTTTATTTTTTACGTGACTCTATTAATTGCTATGCTTATTAATGGCTATTTTGGGATTTACAAAGAAAATTGGATTTATGCCGAAGCTATAAATATGTTTGGCCTTTCAGTTTTATGCTTTGCTAATGCATATGAATACTATTTAAAGAAAAAGAAAAAATGAAACAGAAGATTGCAATTTTTGGAATTATAGTTCAATTAGCAGGCCTGATTTATGGGATAGTCAATAAGGCAGAAGATATAATTGTAATGTGTTTGATATTTATGTTTATTTCTGCTGTTGCTATCTATGATAAAAAAGAAAACTCTAAACCATAGGCATATCTTCTTCTTTTAGTTCTGCTATTTTCAATCCATTGCAGCAACTAATCTTTCTAATCTTTCCAATCTTTCCTCTTGGGTTTTAAGTCTGTCTATTTCGGCTTGTTGCTCTTTAAGTGCATTAATTAGAACAGGAACAAGCCCTTGATAGTTTACAGACTTTATACCATTACTTTCTGATACAAGTTCAGGAAATACTTTTTCTATGTCTTGTGCAAGTAGACCTATCTTTTGTTTCTCACTCTCATCCTTTTTCATTGTGTAGCTCTTGCCGTCTATTTGTAGAAGTTTGGAAAGAGTACTACCAAGCGAAATGATGTTTGCTTTTAGTCTTGCATCTGAATTAACGTTTAAGTCACCTGCAATTGTGGTAGTGCCATCAAATAGTACTGCCAGCGCATCACTTCTATTATTTGAATCTGCACCATTGCCAATAACAAATGCTGTGTTATCTGTACTAAAATCTGTAGCGCTGTTAGTAACTGTTGAGCCTAATAAGTTATATTGACCAATTACTAATGATGATCTATCACTTGCTATCGTGTGCAAGCCCATAGCTGTAGAAATATTTCCGCTTGCTGTTGTGTAAACTCCCATAGCTGTAGAACTATTCCCGCTTGCGCTTGTTTCAACCCCCATAGCAGTTGAATAGTAACCACTTGCTATTGTTCCTCTTCCCATAGCTGTTGAATCATTACCACTTGCTATTGTTAGAAGCCCCATAGCTGTTGAATTATCCCCACTTGCTGTTGTTAGAATCCCCATAGCTGTAGAGAAGGGCCCACTTGCTGTTGTATTATTTCCCATTGCTGTAGAGAAGGGCCCACTTGATGTTGTTGCTGTCCCCATAGCAGTTGAATTATTTCCACTCGCTTCAGTATTAACACCCAATGTTGTTGAATCATTCCCACTTGCTATTGTTCCTCGTCCCATAGCTGTAGAACTGCTTCCACTTGCTAAATTATCATTACCAACAGCAAATGCTCTTGATCCGCTTGCTGTAGTGTTATCAGCAACCTCAATACCCCCTGCTTCATTACTGTTATAACTAAAAGGTAGATTAGTAAGTTGTGAACCATCTCCAATAAATGAAGTAGCTGTCATACTTCCTGCAAGGGTAGCATCACCATTAAACTTAACAACAAGTGCATCGCTTCTATTATTTCCATCTACTCCATTGCCAATTACAAGCGCGGTATTGTCTAAACTGAATTGATCTGCACTTGATGTAACAGTCGAGCCTGCTAAATTCCATTGACCAAGCACTAATGAGCTATAATCACTTGCTGTTGCCCTATATCCGATTGCTGTTGAATTTATTCCGCTTGCTGTTGTTGTATGACCCAATGCTGTAGAAAGTTGTCCACTTGCTGTTGTTGAATATCCCATAGCTGTAGAGAAGTTCCCACTTGCTAACGTGTTATCCCCCATAGCTGTTGAGCTTTCCCCACTTGCGGTTGTAACATTTCCCATAGCTGTAGATCTACTTCCACTTGCAATTGTTTCAACCCCCATAGCTGTAGAACTGCTTCCACTTGCGGTTGTATTTCGTCCAAATGCTGTAGAAGCATATCCACTTGCTGTTGTTCCTCTTCCCATAGCTGTTGAATTATTACCACTTGCATCTGTAAAATACCCCATAGCTGTAGAAACAGTTCCACTTGCTGTTGTATCATGGCCCATAGCTGTAGATAAGTCCCCACTTGGTGTTGTTTCAGCCCCCATAGCTGTAGAATAGTTTCCACTTGCTGTTGTATCATAGCCCATAGCTGTAGAATAGTTTCCACTTGCTGTTGTTGAATATCCCATTGCTACAGAATCGAATCCACTTGCTGTATTTAATGGTGATTGTATACCGCTTCCGCTTGTATCATTATAATACCAAGTAGCAGGATTAGTTTGTGCAGTAAGTGATAGTGATAAGAAAAGAGCAGATAGAGAAATAAAAGTTTTCATAATGTGATGTTTTGCTTAAAATTACAAAATCATCGGCATATCATTTTCTTCAAGTTCTGCTACTTCAAGTCCTTTTAGTTAGTAAAGATGTGCGTTTCGTATATTAGTACAAATTAATTGAAACCATAAGATAATTATGAAAGATATACTTGTTGTTGCAAAGCTAAAAGAAGGTAAGTTTGAGAAATTTATGGGCTTTATGCAATCTGAAGAGGGAATAAATGAAAGAAAAAAAATTGCAGATTTAACCAAAACTTTAGGCACGGTATCCCCTGATAAAAATGCAGTAATGTTTAAGATTGCTGTTCACGACGAAGATGCTTTGAACTCATTTTTGAATGGTTCAAATTCTGTATCAAAACTAATTTTTGATGAGGTTGTGGTAAGTTATGAGATATTTGAGTTAAATAAGATTTAATCGTGCTTTTATTAAGATTTTCATTTTTAAACCATAGGGATCTCTTCTTCTTTTAGTTCTGCTATTTCTAATTATTAAAAACAGTTTTAATTATATTTGAGTTGTGAGAGGATCAATTTTTCTGTTAGTAGTTTCGGTAGGATTCTTAATATATTTATTTATTGAAAAACTTAAGAAATAGAATAAACTGTTGAGTTTCTAGTAAGCTTTATAATTGGTTCTAAAACTTATTATAAAAAACATGATGAAAGCTTTGCTGTTTTTATTATTTCCAACTCTAATTCTTGGTCAACTTAATAAGGATAAATTAAGTGCATTACAAGTCCATAATGATGCAAGAAAAGAAGTTGGAATATTACCATTAGTGTGGTCAAAAAAGCTGGAAGATCAGGCCCTAAAATATGCCAAACAAATTGCTAGAACCAATAATTATGAGCACAGCGACACTAAAGATGGAGAAAATCTAGCTATGTTTTATGAGTATGAAGAATCTAATGAGTTTAAAACATATATTTATTCAGACACCCCACTATATGATGCTTCAATGGGTTGGTACAATGAGGTCAAAGATTATAAGTATTCAAAAATTAAACGTTACGGAACTGGGCCTAAAGTAGGACATTACACTCAGATGGTTTGGAAAGACACAAAAGAGGTTGGTGTTGCATCGGCAATTTCAAAAAATGGTAAAGTTTATGTGGTTGCAAGATATTACCCGGCTGGAAATTATTTAGGGGAGTATCCTTATTAAACCAAAAGCATCTCTTTTTCATTTGATAAAGCTATAATTGTGAGTCATATTTGGTATAGATTTTGTTAGTTTTGGGATATGAAATTTATTCTCTATTCGCTTTTATTTATTGTTCAAATGTGCCAAAAAGATAACACTACAAATAACACAGATGAATTAAATGGGCAATATATACTTCAAAATGTTAGCTGTTTCTGCTCTTTTGAAGATTATGATTTCAGCGTTTACCAACTGTGGTTTTTTCCAAATAAAAACCTTATAGTTAGTAAAGGGAGTGGATATGATGGTGTTTACTTATCATCCCCAAATGAACCCGAGGAATATAATCTGATTGACGGCGTTTTAACTCTGACTGATAGTAATAAAAAATATGTGGTCAACTTAAATAATGATGATGTTACACTAACCTTTATTGATGACCCTTTAATTGCTGACGATGAAATCACCTACTATTTCAAAAAAGGAGATGCGAAAGAAAATTGCATTAATCCCGATAATTTAAAAGTAAACTCCGCTTGCACAAAAGAATATGACCCTGTTTGTGGGTGTGATGGTTTAACATATTCAAATCCTTGTGTTGCTACGAATTATGGTGGTGTGAGTGAATATACAAGAGGTGCGTGCTTAAATTAAATTTAATTATTCAATAAGGTGAAGTATTTTATGTTGGTTTTGCCAATAATGTGTTTTTGTCAAAAAATCTATTCTGTTGATTATTCTTCACAAGCAGATATTAAGGTTTACGTTGTAGATTATGAATCTCAATGTGATTTGAAAGTTTATAAAGTAGACTATTCTTCCCAAGCTGATGGAAATGAGGGCTTATGGTATTTTGTTGACTATGTGTCTCAAGCCGATAAGAAAATTCATTTCGTTGAATATGAAAGTCAAAGCGATTTAAAAATATACTTTGTGAAATACAAATCACAGGCTGGTTGGAAGAACAGGCACAAAAAACATTTACTTTATTAAACCATTGTCGTGTCACCACAAACATCCGTGCCGTATCTTTGATTGTGTAAATAATCCGCTGTCCTTTCTTTGTATATTTTAGGAAAATCTTCGTTCCGCTTTTTGGTTTCTTTTAATTTTTTAAAGAAGCGTAGTATGGAATTCGTTCTGATGTTTTTTGTTATTCTAATGTAAGGTTTTTAATTTGTGTTATGCTAAAACGATTTAAAGAAGTCGGGGTATTTGCATCAGTAATTGCTGTTTTATGGATTATATTTAAGGTCATTACCTTTCTCCTAAAGTGGGTTTCTAAAGGAAATTTTTTGAAAAACACATTTGATTGGTTTTGATGTTTCTTCATTTGTTGTCCAGAAAATAAAAAGGGGGTTAAAAAACCCCCTTTTTGTTAACACTCAATTGCGTTTTGAGTTACTCTTCAAGCGTTGCCTGATAAGCCATTAATTCTGCATTAAACGCTGCACTGTCACCAAAGTGGTTTTCTTCAACAATCTTACCATCCTCCCAACGGAATCCAATCATCCCTAAGTTGGTTACTTTATTTCCTGTAAAATTTCCAGCCGCATGCCACTTATACCATGTTTTTGTCCATGTTTTCCCATCAGGATATGTTGTTGTTTCTGCATAAAAATCATCTTCGTCCGAGTGAGGAGAGGTGAAATAGATTTCCGAAAACAGCATATGGTGGAGCGGAACAACCTCTTTTACTTCACCTAAACCTACAGATCCGTCATTTGTCAAAACTGTAAGTTCGTCAGACCATCGAGCCATCATTCCCTCAAGATTTGCATTCGCATAATCTTCAAAATGTGCTCTAATCGCATTGGTCTGTTCATCTTCAAATGTTAGTGTAGCATCCGAAGTTGTACAGCTTGTTAGCTGTGTTATAATTGCCAAAATACTAATTGTACTAAATAATTTCTTCATTGGTTTATTTTTATTACTACTAATGTAAAGAATTAAATTAAACACCACATTTAAAAAACGAAAAACAAACAAATGGAAAAAAACATCTCAAAAGTAAGAGACAATGATGCCGTTGTGGGTGTGTTATGTTTGCTAAGTGTTGTGTTAAATTTCTATACTGTCTATTTGGATTTCTTGTGGATTGCTGCAGCTTAATGTGCTGTGGCTTCGAACAGAATAATTCCGCTCAGTACTAAATAAGCAAATGCTGGCAATATATCCGAAATATTGTCTTTGACTTTGATGCGGACAACTATTGCAACCAGCATCATAACGCCCAAAAAAGACGATGACAACACAAGCATAATGTTCCACTCAAGTCCAAAAAGCAGCGCTACTCCACCAATAAGCTGACAGCTTGCAATTGCCTTTCGATCATTCTTCAAATTCCACCGCTGAAACTCGGACTTCATACGCTTGGATATAAAAGAGTTGATCCCATACGCTACAAAAGATAGGCCTGTAAAAAGAACCAAGATCAAAAAATAATCTACCATCTATATAACGCCATAGTGAAACAACGCAATAAATAGCGACATCAGTAAAAACACTAAAGAAGGCATGCGTTGTATCAATGGGTTTTTAATCCGAAAGTGAGACAGCTGTGCAGCAAACATAAAAGCAGCCATAGATATTGCTGCATAAGGCGTAAGCTCCTCATAGCAAATGCCTGTCAGCAATAGTGTTGAGGTGGCAATTTTGGATGCTCCCACAAAGTTTCTAAACACATCCGAATAACCAAACTGCTGAAATTCTGTGATCACGTTGTGATATCTTAATACCCAGACAATCAAAACCGAGACAGCAACGACAACTTGAAATAATAATGAGATATACTCCATAACTCTTTGTTTTGTTTAAAGTTACAAAAATCAAAATAACATATCACATTTGTAAAAAATTAGTTCCCCCTGCAGAAATTATTTTTGAATAAGAAAGAAAAGATATGCTTCATTTATCGCCCAGAAACAGTGAAGAAAAATAAGGTTGTTGTGAGCAATTTATTTGATGCGCTCAACGATCTCTGCTACAATGGCAACTCCAACACAAAGCGCAATACTCGCTAAAAATACTCCTCCAACTCCCATAGGACAAATATACTGCATTTCAAGTTTTATTTCCTACCACATGCCGGCTCTTTTTTCTATTTTTACGTTCTTACAAAACATCATTTTATGTCATTCAACAAAAAACAAAACATCATATTTTACATTGCCCTAACGCTTGCTGTTTTTCAGCTGATTCAATACCTTATTAGTGGAAGTATTTTTTCTACTCTTCTGGCTGGGTTAGTCCCCTTTTGGTTGTGGTCTACTCGAAAAAAGGTTTTAACTGATTTGAAAATCAGTGGGTTTGATCAAGTGATGTCTTATGTGGTGGTGGTATATGCTGCTTTTGCTGGACTTATTGCCCTCCTAGTGTTTGTTTTTTGGTTGATGTATGCTAGTATCGATCCTGCAATCATTGAGGCTGCTGTGGCAGACAACCCAGCGATAAATGAACTTAATGAAGATGAGCTTCTTGCTCTTGATCAAGTCATGGAAAACCTTCCATCTCTACTTCCTTTGTTGTGGGTTTTTCTGGGGCTACAATCTTTTTCATATCTCTACTACGGAATCGGCGTGGTGCGAAAGGCCGCCTCCGACGACTAGTCTGCTTCCTTAAACGGAATCGATGGGTTGTAAATTTCTGTCACGACCTGTTCAAGATGTTTTTCAAAAACATCCAAATCCGTAGTGTCAAGATCAGTCCGTTTTGTGTCTGTTCCAAAGGTAAGATACAACACCCCTCTGCTCATGTTTTTTACTGAAATAACTCCTGCCTTAAATCGGGTAATTTGGTTGTTTTCAGACCATAACATACTGTAAAACATCACCTGAAAAGCCTTGCTGAAAACCGCATCATACAAGCAGTCTATGATCTTTTTTGGGCGCAGTTCTTTTGGTTCTGTGTTTCCTGTTTTATAATCCAAAATTCGCAAAACACCATCCTTTCGGTCAATCCGATCGATCACTCCGTGAAAACTGATGGGGTGTTCGATTCCTGCAAATGTGCGAGTAATTTTTCGATACTCCTCCAAGCCCAACAACTCTATCGTTGACCCACCAACAATATCTTTTTTGTCTGCCTCTATTACTCGTTTAATGCTATAGGCTGCCGCTGTGAAAATCAAGAGGTTTTTACCCATTTTATAACTGTCCTTCCCTAATTTTTTTTCAAAATGCTTCGTCAAAATTTCCTTGTGATTCTTTCGCATTTTTTCTAGACCACCAACAGAAAGTTGTTTCCCAACGTGTGGCTCATAAAGCTCCTCTAAAGTATTGTGAATTGCTATGCCAAGAGATTTGTAAGTCATTGATTCTTCGAGTTCTTCTGTCTCTGAAATACGCAAAATAGAATTGTTGTAAAACCGAATTGGATCTAAAATATAATTTGATAGTGTTGTCGCCGACAAACCCTTCTCTCCCATCATCTCCAATCGCTTACGTAAACTTTCTGTTTTTGGTACGCTGATTGGGGTGTTGGGCGTTGTTTTAAGAGATGCCTTTTGGGTATAAAAAGAGATGTTGTGTTTTGCTGGCTCATGGAATGTCCATTGTCGGACAAAACGACTAATCTCTCCTTCTCTAAGTCCTTCACCTTGTCCATTATAAAGTATATAAGCTTTTTTGGTGCGATACATAAGACGAAAAAAATGATATGAAAAAATAGCGTTCTTCTCATCTCTTGTTGGGAGCCCATATTGCTTTTTCATGTCATAAGGTATCCAGGAGTCATCAATAGGTTTTGGAGGCAGTATGCCTTCGTTTGCTTGTGTGAGGATTACAGTATCAAAATCTAATAATCGTGTTTCAAGCATACCCATAATTTGTAATCCCTTAAATGGCTCGCCCGAAAATGATAGTCTATGGGTTGCTATTTGTGCATTATAAATGGCTCGCAATTCACTGATTTTTGTAATAAAGGAATGTGTTCGCAACTGATGATCCAGCTGATAGAAAAGCGTTAAAAACAAATGGATTGACTCTAGTTGTTGGCTTTCGTTAGTATCAGCAGTCGGCGACAACATCTGAAGGAGTTTGCATATCGATTCTACTGCTTCTTTTGGCTTGTGCCATAATGAAAATAAAAAGCCGAAATGGTTCGCAAGCTTCGCCTCTTCCAATTGTTTTACATTTAAAAACCTTTGGTTTTTTTGGATGATCGCCCGAGCAAGTTCTATCGGATCATTTAAACCCTTTTTTTCACAATATGTTCGAATCAGTTTGTGTGAAAATATCTTTTCCGTCGTTTTGTAATAAAACCCTTTGGTGGTGTGTGTCATGTGCATATCAAACACGGCCTCAATCAAAATGGAAATGGATTGCTGTTGCAGGGGGGTTCCCATAGTTATGTTAATCTTTGATACTTCTGGTGGAAGGGCATGTAAGATGGGGTTGAGGAGCGATTCGTCGGGCAACACAACAGCAACACGTTCCCATCGAGGGTTTGATGATGAAAGGTCTTTGAGAATACTCCCCACCTGTTTTGCTTGCGCAATTAGTCCAGTGGTTTCTATGATTTCAACTTCTTTTTCGTTTACAAATGAGTTGTGGAGTCCCAGAAAAGGTTGGTTTTGATAGTAAGGCCATTTCTTGTATTTGTTTAAGTACAGTCCCGATAATTCTTGGGCGTTGCTTAAAAAATACTCGTCTGCATCCCAATATATTTTGCCTCTGTTTTGTGCCAAAATAGATTGAAACAACGTCGATTCGCTAGCAGTCAGTACATTAAACCCACAAATAATAAAAGTTTTTTTTGGGTTTGCATGGAGAAACACCTCCAAATTATGTACCGCTTCGCGGCAAAGCATCCCCGACGTGCCATGTCTTTTTTGTAACAAAGCGGAAGAAAAAGAGGCGTAAATTTTTGGTAGCTTTTTCCAAAAGCCGATATATTTCTGAACAAGTGCATTTTCATTTGATCCCCACGCTTTGACTTCCTGCATACCTATAAGCAAAGCAAACACCTCTTGGCGATCTAAAAGGTTCTTGTCAATTGCGTCCAAATCTCCCAACAGCGTTTCTCCCCAACCTAAAAACCTGACAAAGTCATCTCTGTCGTTTGAACCAACGTGTTGACAATAGCTATAATATAGTGTAAAGAGTAGTTCCATTTTTGGGGGGGCTTCCATGTTTGAAAGGCTATGAATAAATGAGTCAATATCTAAAATTTCTGGTGCTATCGTTGGTTCTTCAAGCTGTGATACAATCGTTTGTGTTAGGTGAAGGGCTGATCTTTTGTTGGGCACAATAAAACACATCTCTTCCCAATTGGGGTTAGAAAGCGAACGTACAACTTCGTATAAAAAGCTATCATTCATAGAACCATAAAAATAAAAAAACGCAGTGTATTCACTGCGTTTTTTTATTTGGTTTAATTATCGTTATTCGTTATTCCACTGTAAAATCGACTCGTCGGTTTTGCGCTCGACCTTCTGAAGTGCTGTTATCACCCAGAGGTTGTGATGATCCATAACCTACTATGCTCAAGCGCTCAGGGTTAATTCCTGCTTTTATAAGGTAATCTAGTACTTGACTCGCCCTAAGTTCTGAAAGCGGAATATTGATCTGATCATTTCCTGTTGAATCTGCGTGACCTTCAATGATGATTGTTGAATCACTATTAGCATCAATAATACGAAATGCTTCTGCAAGCTGTTCTTCAAAGGCAGCATCAATCTCAAATGAATCCGATTCAAACTGAACTGACAACTCTTCAAGACCTTCTATTGGGTACTCTGGGCATCCTGCGTTTGTTGCTGTACCAGCAACGTCCGGGCAATTGTCATCTTTGTCAAAGACACCATCGCCATCACGATCTGACCATGGGCAACCATTGTTTTCGACTGGACCAAATTCTTCTGGGCAATTATCATTTTTGTCGGCAACACCGTCTGCGTCTGCATCTGGACATCCATCTAGTGCTGGTAGGCCAGCAACTTCTGGACAACTGTCATCTTTGTCTGCAACAGAATCCCCATCCAAATCTGGACAACCTGCAAGTGCTGGTAAACCAGGAACGTCTGGGCAATTGTCTTCATTGTTTCGAACGCCGTCACCATCGTCGTCAGGACAGCCATTCAGCTCTGGTATACCAGGAGTGTTAACACAGGCATCAACATCATCTTTTACTCCATCTCTGTCACTATCTCCGTTACCAAAAGCATAACTAAATCCAAACAAGAACTGATTAACATAATCTCCATCCGTAACTGATTTGTCAAATAATTTAGTAACATCTGGTGAAAACACCTTTCGTTTTGCCTTGAGGGTCAAGCCAAAACTTTGATCAAACATGTACGTTAGCCCAACACCCATGTTGGCTGTCATATGACTCAGTTCATTGATGTTAGTGTGTCCAACCCCAAGTATGATTGTGGGGTTTAGGTTTCCTGTGTTTAAAAAAGCAGTAGAAGATAAAGAAAAGCTTCCATCAATACTGTAATAAAGGTCGGGGTTTTCTGAGAGGTTTGATGTAATTCTGCCAACTTGGTTTAGAGATCCTCCTATGTGAAAAGTAATTCCTTTGGATAGATAGCGTGAGATCTCTAAATAAGATAAATACTTTGAATAGTTAACCTTATCGTCAAACTGTAAACCGTCGTTTCCAGTCTGGAATTGAGTCCCGTTTTTTTCATAAAATTCAACTGCATTTGCCCCAAGGGTTATCTGCCAGGGGTTAACTGATGTTTGAGCTTGCAAACTATATATCTGACAGGATATAACTGCTATAAGTAGTGTTAAAATTTTCATGTTTTAAACTTAGAATGTCACAAAATTAATAAATATGTTTTAAAGTGACGTTTTTACCAATATAAACAATTGTTTTTTTCTTGACAATGTAACCTAGTTTCTCTAATAAAGAAGCATATTCATTTAGCTGATCCTTGTGCGCTGGGCTGGGTTTTCCTGTTTTGTAATCTAAAATGGCAGCCTCTTTGTTGGGCAGCACAACAAAACAATCTGGGCGCAACGATATGCCCTCTGTAGACAAGATTGCTCTCTCGTTATATTGAGTGACTTTTGAATTAAAAAAACACCCTAGTTCATTGTGATTCACCAATTCAAAAATGAGTTTTGTGAGCTTATCAACCTGGTCAATACCAATATTACCTTGGTTATATGCGTGTTGAATCGCATCCTCTACATCTGTTTTTACGTAAATTCGGGACATGATTTCATGAAATACATAACCAAAATCAACTGCGTTATCTTGATGTTTTGCTTGCTGGCTTTTAAGAATTGTAGTGGCAGCACTTGCGTTTGTAATCCATTTTGTTGCTTTTGTGGGTTTTGGTTCTGCCGAAACCCTTTGACTTGTTATGAGTTTTCCGCTTATAAACTGATTCTCCTTTTGTTTTGGTAAATCATTTTTATTGACAAACTCCCAAAACAAATCTGCATAGCTCTTGCTGTTGTTGAGTTGAGAATGACTAATTATGTGCAATTCGTTTTCAGGGCGGGTCATGGCCACATATAAGGTGTTGAGTGCATCAAGCGCTTGGGTTTCTTTAAATGCCTCATAAACGGTATGGTTGATGTCGCCCGTAACTGAAAAGTCTTTGTTGAGCCCAACCAAAAGAGAAGAGAAGCCTGCAAACTCATCTTGTGGTACATCTATCCAGTGTGTGGTGGGTTTGATGCTGACTATTTTTGTCTCAGCAAAAGGAAAAATAACTACAGGAAACTCCAGCCCCTTTGCTTTGTGAATGGTCATAACTTCAACTGCATTGTTCTTTGAGGTTAAACGAACCGATCGCTTGTCTTTTATCATTTCCCAGTGCGACAAAAACCCTTTATCGTCTGTCACTGTATTTCTAGTAAACTCTATTATTTCCTCTAAAAATCCAGACACATAAGGGCACAAAGCTGTTGCCATATTCAAAGCGTCTATGGTATATTCCACAGCTTCATAGATGCCTTTTTGTAAGAATCTTTCAAAACAAAAATCATATTGGCAGCCATTGATTTGTTTGACAAACTGATGCGCTGGTTTTTTTAACCCCTCATTATCCCAAATAAATGAGTCCTGATCATCTGGGTGGAAATAATCCAAGATCACTTTCCTCGCTTCCTCGTTATTTTGATTGACTCGAAGTTGAAGCCAGCTCAACAAAACATTTACTTTTTTACTTTGAGAAAGCAGTAACGATTCTGCAGAAATAACATCTATCTTTTGTTGTGCCAGATGTTCTGTTATCAAAACTCCTTGTTGGCGTGTTCGCACGAGAATGCAGATTTCATTTCGCTTATACTTTCTGTTTTCACAGTCTATAAGCTGTTGAATTATAGCTTCCAAATAATTTGGCTCTCGTTCTTCAATTTTGACCCCCTCAACAAAAGTAAACGTAACTGCACCTCCAGGGTTGTTGTTAGTTTCTTGATTAGCACCCCTTTTAAATAGGTTTTGATAGTCTGGTGAAGACAATACAGCCGCCGATTCCTTGAAAAATGTGTTGTTGGTTTTGACTATCGTGTCTTTGCTTCTGTAGTTTTTTGTAAGTCTAATCACCTCTGGATCAATGGGAAATGGGGTTATTCCTTTGGTGAGATCAATAAACTGTTCGGGGTAACCGCCACGCCAGCGATAAATTGATTGCTTAGCGTCTCCTACAAGAAGAATCGAGCTGTTTCTGCTTGAAATCGCATTATCTAATAGCGGAATGAGATTTTTCCACTGCAGAAGGGAAGTGTCCTGGAATTCATCTAAAAGTATGTGCCTATATTTTATGCCCAATCGTTCGTAAACAAAAGGCGTTGGCAATTCGCTAATCGTCTCGAACAATAAAGGGTTAAAGCTACTAAGCAGTTTTTTGTCTTGATCTTTTTGTATGTCTTGAGCTGTTTTGTAAATTGCATGAAGAGCAGAAAAAGGTACACGTTGTTTATCGATCAGCTGAAGAAGGTTTAAAGTTCTCTGTTGAATTGTAACATCTTCAATCCATTGGTCAATATCAACTAACATGCTCGCTAAAGCAGACTGCTCTGGCTCGCTGGCCGATTTTTTTAAGATTTGATTGTTTTCATTCAGCGTCAATAATCGCTTGCTTGGAATGGATTTAGGGTTGCGCGATTGACCTTTTTGCAATTGTTTGATAAGCTCCTTGTAAGAAAAAGACCCCTCCTCAATTCCCGAATCGATCACTTTTTTATACAGCTTCCCAGATACTTTATTCATCGCTTCAACACAAGCTGTTTTTTGGGTTTGTATTTTTTTCTGAAGAGTCAAAAAGTCGTTCCAACTTTTATCATTCATTTGCCGCAATTGGTTGTAATGATTTTCATTATAAACCAAAGGTGCTATATTGTTTAAATCAACGCTCACGTCCCACGATTTGTTGTCGCTAGCTTTTTGGATGACAAAATCCGTCAAGATTTTAGTCTGTTGTTTGTTTTCACCTGTTTGTTCAATCAATAAGTCCACAGCTTGTTCTAGCAGCAAATCTGTTTCCAAAATCACTTCGAAAGTCGAGCTAAGCCCTAAGTCTCTTGCAAAAGTCCTAACGATTTGGTGGGTTAAACTGTCAATTGTGGTGATAGAAAAATGCCCATAGTTTTGAAGAATATGGTGAAGTGCTTTGGCTGCGCGTTGATGAACAACTCCTTTATCAACCCCGCATTGTTTGACAACTTCTTGAAACATTTCTGTTGGCTCAAGTAAAATTTTCTTAGACGAAAACTCTTTTAACTGTGTCAACACACGGGTTTTCATTTGATTAGCAGCCTTATTAGTAAATGTAATAGCCAAAATAAACTTGTAATTTTCTGGGCGGTTTGTGTGAAGGATGGCTTGCAAATAGCTGCGAACTAGAGAATATGTTTTTCCAGATCCTGCCGATGCATCATAGATAACAAATGATGGGTGGGAGTTTTGTTTTAAAGCTTGTGTGGTCTTCATGACAATTGCTTAATATTACATAAATTTGCTGTTCATCACAAATAAAAAAATTATGTCTTTCGAATTACCAAAACTTCATTATTCTTATAGCTCCCTAGAGCCTCATATAGATGCGCGTACTATGGAAATTCACCATACCAAACATCACGCTGGCTATACTGCCAAACTTAACGCTGCTATTGAAAACACCCCTCTTACACAACATTCTATTGAAGAGATACTCTCCAATTTAGACATGAGCAATGCTGCTGTTCGAAACAATGGGGGTGGTTTTTACAATCATTGTTTGTTTTGGCGGGTGATGAGTCCTGCCGCCAACACCCTTTCTGGTGCTTTGGCCCAAGCGATTAATCGTTCATTTGGTTCTTTTGACCAGTTTAAAGTAGCTTTTAGTGCTGCTGCGGCAACACAATTTGGGTCAGGTTGGGCTTGGTTGTGTGCAAAAAAAGGAGGTGATTTAGAGGTTTGTTCGACGCCGAATCAAGACAATCCTCTTATGCCTGGTGTTGGTTGCGATGGAACCCCAATACTTGGTCTTGATGTTTGGGAACACGCATATTATCTAAACTATCAAAACCGAAGGCCTGATTATATAGAAGCCTTTTTTAGTGTAATCAACTGGGAAATAGTCGCTGAAAATTTTAAGACTAACGTGTAAATAACGCTTACATGTGTAAATAAATCAAGGAGCAACTTGCTCCTTTTTTTATGAAATAAAAAAGGAGGAAAGACTCCTCCTTTTTTGCCCCAAATCTTACCATGAACTTAACCTACTTATGTTATGGCTTTGCTAATGTACGTTTTTTTTTGGAAACAAAAAGTTTTTTGAGTTTTTTTATAAAATAAAAAAGGAGGAAAGACTCCTCCTTTTTCGCCCCAAATCTTACCATGAACTTAACCTACTTATGTTATGGCTTTGCTAATGTACACTTTTTTTTTAATCTAAAGCTAGTTTGTAAAAAATTTGTTTTTTAATAGGCGCGTTCCTTATTTCCTTCCATAAAATTAATAAAAGCTTGATTGGCAACTCGGTTTCCTCCAGGGGTTGGGTAATCCCCAGTAAAATACCAGTCCCCTAAATTTTTAGGACATGCGAGGTGTAATTTGTCAACATCCTGAAAAATGACGTCAACCCCACATTGAATGCTCTCCTCCTTTACTAGCGCAGCTATTTTTGCAGAAATCTGCTCTGTTGAAAACAGCTCATAGAGCACATTGACAACATTTTTGGCTTCTGTGTCTGGTTTTTTCATTTCTTCTTTTGCTGCCTGATAAACTGTTTCAAGCATTGGTTCTTTATTAAGGTCTTTTAACAACCCGAGCATTGCCTGAAAAGCGATGAGGTCTTCTAAGCGTGCCATATCAATTCCATAACAGTCGGGGTAGCGGATTTGTGGTGCGCTCGACACCACCACAATCTTCTTCGGAGACAGCCTGTCGAGAATTTTTAGAATGCTTTTCTTCAGTGTTGTGCCTCGAACAATACTGTCGTCAATAACAATAAGGTTGTCGCTGTTTTTTACAGTCTTATAGGTAATATCATAAACGTGGGCAACAAGATCATCTCGGCTGCTGTCTTCAGTAATAAACGTTCGAAGCTTTACATCTTTAAGTATTACCTTTTCTGTTCTTGGTGTACAATTTAATAGCTTTTCAAGGTCTGCCTCAGCTGGGCTTGTCTTTAATGTCGCTATTGCTTGTTGTTTCAGAAAAGATTGCACAGATTCTATTAGTCCATAAAATGCCGTTTCAGCTGTGTTGGGAATGAAAGAAAAAACGGTGTTTTCAAAATCATTGTCGATGGCTTGCTGTACTTTTGGGAAAAGGTGTTTTCCTAAGGCTTTTCTTTCGTTGTAAATTTCTGCGTCATTTCCTCTCGAAAAATAAATTCTTTCAAACGAACATGCTTTGAGCTCCCTGGCCGGCAAAATTTCTTTCATTGAAGTTCTTCCATTCTTTTTAATAATTAAAGAATGGCCTGGAAGAACCTCTTGGATTTCTTCAAAGGGAACATTAAATACTGTTTGAATCGCTGGTCGTTCTGATGCAGCAACAACAAATTCGTCATTTTGAAAAAAATATGCTGGTCGTATGCCGTTGGGGTCACGCATCAAAAATGCATCTCCATGCCCCAGCATGCCACTAATGACATAACCACCATCAAAATTTTTGGTTGCCTTTTTAAGGATTTTCGAAACCTTTATGTTTTCTGCGATTATTGGTGATGATTCTTGTTTAGAAAAGCCTTTCTTTTTTAATTTTTTATACTCTTTAGTCACTTCAGTGTCAAGAAAGTGTCCTATTTTTTCCATGACTGTCACGGTGTCTGCCTTCACTTTTGGGTGCTGTCCGAGTGTGACCAAATTGTCAAAAAGCTCGTTTACATTGGTCAGGTTAAAGTTTCCAGCCAACACCAAATTTCGATGCATCCAATTGTTTTGACGCAAAAAGGGATGTACACTCGTTATGCTGTTGTTTCCAAAGGTGCCGTAGCGCAAATGACCCATCATAATTTCACCTAAATATGGGTATGCTTGTTTGATTTCAAGGTCAGTTAAATCTGTATTTCCCAGCTCTTGAAAAACAGTGTTTATGCTTCTGTTGATCTTCGAAAAAATATCTTGAATGGGCTGGTTTTCTGAAGATCGAACACGACTAATAAAGCTGTCGCCAGGATTCATGTCAAATTTTATGCTCGCAAAACCAGCTCCGTCTTGGCCACGGTTGTGCTGTTTTTCAAGCATCAAATACATTTTATAAATCCCAAAAAATAAGCTGCCGTATTTTTCCTGATAATAGCGAAGTGGTTTCAGTTGCCGAACAAGCGCTATCCCGCATTCGTGTTTAATCGAATCACTCATCCTAGCAAAAATAAAGAATTTGTTTGCTACATCTTACCTTCATGTTTTTTATTTCAAAAGGTTTTGAATTCTGTAGACTTCTTTAGCATATCAACACGTTTTTTTATTTGTAAGATGGAGGTGTTTACAATTGCTTTTGTTCCAAAATCTGTAACACAAAATGAGGCAACTGAAGACCCATACACCATCGCTGTTTTTAACACTTCAAAATTCAGCTCGCCTTGACTTGCCAAAAACCCAGCCATCCCTCCAGCAAAAGTGTCGCCAGCACCTGTTGGGTCAACGACATTATCCAAAATAGCTGCTGGTGCTAAAAAGGTTTGGTCGTTGTGGTAGAGCAGCGATCCATGCTCTCCTTTTTTAATAATAACATAAGAAGGTCCCATTTCGCTTATTTGCTTTGCTGCCGAAAATGTGTTGGTTTTGCCAGTCATTTGAAAAGCTTCATCATCATTGATGGAGATTATGCCTGTCTTAGACACCACACGCATCAGTTCGTCCCAAGCTCTATCAATCCAAAAGTTCATAGTGTCGAGAATAATTATCGTGTTTTGAGGGTTGATTTGACTGATGACTGATTCTTGTGTGTCTGGATGGAGATTTCCCAACAATACAACTTTGGCATTTTTAAAAGCGTCGGGTACGATTGGATTGAAGTTCGCTAGGGTGTTAAGATCTGTAACCAAAGTGTCTCGACGATTCATGTCTTTGTGATATAGCCCCTTCCAATAAAAAGTGTCGCCGGTGTTGTCAATCTCAACGCCTTCAATGTTGATGTTTCTGTCGGCCAACTCTTGAAGATAATCTTTAGGAAAGTCTCTGCCTACGATAGAAACAACTGCAGATTCTACTTCAAAAATAGAAGCCGCTAAGGAGATGTATGTAGCTGATCCTGCAATCACTTTTCCGCTTGATCCAGATGGAGTTTCGACTTCGTCAAAAGCAATTGTTCCTAGAACTAATACTTTGTTTTTCTGCATATTTATTGTTTTTGCTGGTATCCAACGTCTTCTATTTGACTGTCTGATTTTTTTGATGCTTCAACTGCCATTTTATCACAACTCTCGTTTTGTGGATGTTGATTGTGTCCTTTGATCCACTCCATTTGAACCTTGTGTTTGCGATACTGTTCTAAAAATTCTTTCCAAAGGTCTGCGTTTTTTTTGTTTTTAAAGTTTTTTTTCTCCCAATCGAATACCCAATTCTTTTCTACGGCTTCGCTAACATATTTGGAGTCAGTGTACACAACAACGTCTAGTGGTGATTGTTTCAATAGTTGCAATCCTTTGATCACAGCTTTCAGCTCCATTCTATTATTTGTGGTATGAATAAACCCCTGGGCGTAAGTTTTTTTATAAGGAGTTCCTTCCCACTCCAAAATTAACCCATATCCTCCTGGGCCTGGATTTCCACTTGCAGCTCCATCAGTGTAGAGGAGCACCCTTTTTTCTGTTGGGATGAGTAGCTTTTCAATCTGTTTGGAAAAATATTGGTGTTCAAGATTGTGAATTTTTTGTGCCAAACTCTCGGGGGTTTCTTGCGGGTCAACTGTTGTTTTGGCCTGAAAAATGATAGCCCCCCCGTCATATTGGTTGTTTACATAATGGATACTTATGCCGCTTTCTACTTCTTTAGCATCAATCACTGCTTGATGAACATGGCGGCCAAACATTCCTTTTCCACCAAATTTTGGTAACAAAGAAGGATGAATATTGATTACTTTATTAGGAAATGCCTCAACAATATGGGGTGGTATTTTCCATAAAAACCCAGCTAAAACAATGAGGTCGGGGGTTTTGTCTTTTAATTGTGCCAACAATGCGTATGGATCGTTGAGTTGTTTGCGAGTAAAAAGAAATGTTGGCACATCAAGTTGTTTGACTCGTTCTATAACATGTGCAGAAGGGTTGTTGGTGTAAACTCCTGCAACCTTTACGTTTCTGATCGAAGAAAAATGACGAATAATTTGCTCAGCATTTGTTCCTGACCCAGAAGCAAATATCAAAATTGTATGATGTTTGGACATCTTTGTTTTTCGCTTTACAAAGCTACACATTTCTTGAGTGTGTTTTAGAAGTGAATGGGTCAGAATTCTAAAAGAGTGATAAGATTTTATTAGGATTGGGTTAATAGAGCCAAACTTTTCTTATTTTTGCCACCAACTAACATTAAAACTTCTTATATGTCTGATATTGCATCACGTGTAAAAGCCATAATCGTAGATAAACTAGGTGTTGACGAAAACGAAGTTGTTTCTGAAGCTAGCTTTACAAATGATTTGGGTGCAGACTCTTTGGATACTGTTGAACTGATCATGGAATTTGAAAAGGAATTCGATATCCAAATCCCCGATGACCAAGCTGAAAACATCTCAACTGTTGGACAGGCGGTCCAATACATAGAAGACGGAAAATAGATATTTATGCAGAATAAACGCGTTGTCGTAACTGGTCTTGGCGCGTTAACTCCTATAGGAAATGGTGTTCCGGCTTATTGGGATGGTTTGATCTCTGGAAAAAGTGGAAGCGTTCCTATTAGTTATTTCGACGCCTCAAAATTTAAAACCCAATTCGCATGTGAGTTGAAAGATTATGATTCCAATGACCATTTTGATCGCAAAGATGCTCGTAAAATGGATCGATTCACTCAATATGCAATGATTGCTAGTGATGAAGCTATTGATGATGCTGGTTTCCATATGGAATCTCTAGATAAGACTCGCATTGGCGTTATTTGGGGTGCCGGTATTGGTGGGTTGGAGACCTTTCAAAATGAAGTTCTCAATTTCGCAGCGGGCGACGGGACCCCCCGTTTCAATCCGTTCTTTATTCCAAAAATGATTCCTGACATTGCGCCAGGAATGATTTCTATCAAACATGGTTTTCAAGGTCCTAATTTTGCAACTGTTTCGGCATGTGCCTCTTCTGCAAACGCCCTTATTGATGCACTAAACTATATCCGTTTGGGTCACGCTGATGTAATGGTTTGTGGTGGTTCAGAGGCTTGTATCACTATTGCTGGTGTTGCGGGATTCAACGCTTTACATGCCCTTTCCACTCGTAACGATGATCCTCAAACCGCTTCTCGCCCTTTTGATAAAGATCGTGATGGTTTTGTGTTGGGAGAAGGCGCTGGAGCTTTGGTCATAGAGTCCCTAGAGCATGCGCAAAAAAGAGGCGCTAAAATCTATTGTGAAATTATTGGTGGCGGCCTTTCTGCAGATGCATATCACATGACTGCTCCTCACCCAGAAGGGATTGGCGCTACACTTGTTATGGAAAACGCACTCAAAGATGCTAACGTATCTACCAATGAGGTGGATACTATAAATATGCATGGCACCTCAACTCCTCTTGGTGATGTCGCTGAATCTGGTGCTTTAAAAAAGGTTTTTGGAGACCATTTATACAACATGAATATTAACTCTACTAAGTCTATGACTGGTCATTTGTTGGGTGCTGCTGGTGTTGTGGAAGCAATTTCATCCATTTTGTCTATTCAACATGGCGTTGTTCCACCAACAATCAACCACTTCACAGACGATGAAAGCATCGACCCAAAAATAAACTTCACCTTCAACAGGGCACAGGAAAGAGATGTAAGTGTTGCAATGAGCAACACTTTTGGGTTTGGCGGGCATAATGCGTGTGTCGTCATGCGTAAATTTATATGATTTGGTATGGGATTAATTTCGCTTGTAAGAAAGTCTAAATCCCAACGTTCGTTCAAGAAAACCATTTCAAAAATCATTGGGTACAGCCCAAAGAATATTTGCCTTTTCGAGCGAGTTTTTACCCATCGATCGTTGGAAAAAGTCGATGATGATGGAAAAAAAATTAACTACGAGCGTTTGGAGTTTCTTGGAGATGCAGTTCTGGGAACAATCATTGGAAATTATTTGTTTAAAAAGATGCCTGACGCAGATGAAGGAACACTAACGCAGATGAGGTCGAAAATTGTGCGTAGAGAGTTTTTGAATAGTGTAGGTAAGTCTCTTGATTTGTATCCTTTACTTCAGTCTAGAGCTGAAAAAAATCATTATGGCGATGATATTCATGGAAATATTTTTGAAGCTTTGGTTGGGGCTGTTTTTGTTGATGGTGGGTTTTTTAAGTGCTGTTCTTTTGTCGAAACGAAAATAATTCAACCATATATTGATTTGGATGATTTAAAAGGTCTTGTAGTAAGTTACAAGGGGACTTTGGTCAATTGGTTTCAAAAGCAAAAAAAGACCTATGAATATGATGTATTTGAAGACTCTGGCGCAAACAAACTAATGTTTAAGGCCAAGCTCTTTGTAGACAACATGCTTATTGCTTCGGCTAGAGCCTCAAACAAAAAGAAGGCTGCAGAAAAAGTTTCCAAAAGAGCTTATTTTAAGTTTGCAGACCAAATCCAAGAAAAAAATACAAGCCAAGTGTAATGTCTTCTGCTTTTTACTATTCAACTCACGAACAGTTGTATATTTGTTTGACCAAACGGCAATGATGATCAAGCATACGCTTTCGTTTTCTATCGATAATTCTGATGATGATTGGATATGTGTCCACACACCAATGCCTGACTATCAAATGGCGTATCATATCAATAAACTCTTTTTCGTTCTCTTGCGTCGTCGTCCAGAAGACTATGCCTCAATACAAGCAGGACAAAAGTTCCCTATCTTTAGTTATCAGAGAAGAAAAGAGGGTGTTCACTGGCATTTGATTCGAAATAAAGTGAAAACAATGGATTCGCCCAACAATGAAGCTCAATTGTTCTCTGCTGCTGAAACGCGTTACTTATTCAAACAATTAAGCGGAGTTGATTATCTGCTTTCTGTTGGTGTAAAAGAGTCCGAAAATGTTCAAAAAAATTTAGGGCAACTCCCCGACATACAGTCTTGCTACCCACTACCCAAACATGTAATACACTTAAAACAGCAACTTAGCTTTTGAGATGAAAAAAATCAAAAAAACCAAAATTGTAGCAACGTTAGGTCCTGCCAGTTCAGATCGTGAAACCATTAAAGACATGATAGTTGCTGGAGTAAATATCTTTAGGATCAACTTCTCCCATGCTGGCTTTGAGGCAGCGAAACAACGCATTGAATTAATTCGTGAACTCAACAAAGAGCTTGGGTTTAATGTTGGGGTGCTAGCAGACCTGCAAGGACCTAAACTGAGGGTTGGCAAAATGAAAGATGGTGTTGTTGTGGAAAAGGGCGATCGTGTTGTTTTTACAACCAAAAAAATAGAAGAGGGTACTACCGATCATGTGTATATGAATTATCAGTCTTTTCCAAAAGATGTTAAAGCAGGGGAAAAAATCTTGTTAGACGATGGAAAATTAATTTTTGAGGTAGCGTCCACAGACGGTCAATCAGAGGTTGTTGCGTCAGTCGTTCAAGGGGGTCCGTTGGGGTCAAATAAAGGGGTTAATCTCCCAAACACTGAGGTGTCTTTGCCTGCCTTAACAGAAAAAGATGTGAAAGATGCTGTGTTTGCCATCGAGCAACAAGTCGATTGGTTTGCGCTGTCTTTTGTTCGTAACAAAGAAGACTTACTTGCCCTTAAAAAACTCATTAAAAAACACAGCGCTTTTGATATCCCTATTATTTCAAAAATTGAAAAACCTCAAGCGCTAGACAACATTGATGAAATTATTGATCATAGTAATGGTCTAATGGTGGCTCGTGGTGATTTGGGGGTGGAGGTTCCTGCAGAAAGCGTTCCTTTAATTCAAAAAAACCTGGTTCTCAAAGCCAAAGCAGCTCGTATTCCTGTTATAATTGCTACTCAGATGATGGAGTCGATGATCGAGGGTCTTACTCCGTCCCGAGCCGAAGTAAATGATGTTGCCAACTCTGTGATGGATGGCGCTGATGCTGTGATGCTTTCAAGCGAAACTTCTGTTGGAAAATACCCTGTTGAAGTCATCCAAACAATGCGTAAAATTGTTGTTCATGTAGAAAACTCCCCTCTCATTCTCAAACACAGCCAAGCTACTCAAAACAAAAATGATCGCTTTATCACAAAATCCACTTGTTATCACGCAGCCCTTATGGCAACAGAAATAGAAGCAAAAGCCATTTGTACTCTGACCAACAGTGGATACACAGCATACCAAATTTCTGCATTACGCCCCGACTCCTCTATTCTTGTTTTTACGTCAAACCGTCGTATTTTGACCCAACTCAACTTGCTGTGGGGGGTAAAATGCCACTACTATAATCGATTTGTTTCGACTGATGAAACTGTTATGGATGTCAACCTTATCGCCAAAGAAAAAGGATATGTCAAAGCAGGTGACACACTTGTAAATCTATTAGCAATGCCTGTTGCGAAAAAGGGGATGGTCAACACTTTGCGCGTTTCAATTGTTAAAGATTGATTAAAACGATAACTTTAATTGCGCCTCCACTTTTTTCTTTTTAGTTGAATTTTTAAAATTACTAAGCGAAATTCCCAACAATCGAACAGAATTTTTAAGATGGTCTTGAAACAAGAGTTCTTTCGCCACTCCCAAAATCATTGATATGTCTGACGTATAATAAGGTATTGTTTTGGATCTTGTGTGGGTCACAAAGTCACTGTACTTGATTTTGAGAGTAATTGTTTTTCCGCTCATTTTCGATTTTTCCAACCTGTCTTTCAATAATTCTGCAATATTTTCAAGGTGTTTGGCCATAAACACTTCGCTTGAAATATTTCTCTCAAAGGTTCGCTCAGCACCTACTGATTTTTGCTGTTTTTTTGTGCTCACAGGGCTAAGGTGTATCCCTCTAACGACCTTGTAGTAGAATTGACCTTGCTTTCCAAAATGTTTTTCTAAACTCGACAATTTTTGGTTACGTAAATCATTGCCCGTATACCATCCCAGGCGATACATTTTGTCTGCAGTTACCTTGCCAACTCCATGAAACTTTCGAACATCTAGGTCTGCGATAAATGACAGTACTTCTTCTGGGGGTATGGTTTTTTGACCATTGGGCTTGTTATAATCACTTGCAATTTTTGCTAAAAACTTGTTGGTTGAAATCCCAGCTGATGCAGTTAATCCGGTAAATTCGAAAATTGTTTTGCGTATGTCGTTCGCAATCAGTGTTGCTGATGGGTTTCCTTTTTTGTTGTTGGTAACGTCTAAATAAGCCTCGTCAAGAGACGGTGCTTCAACCAAATCTGTATAGCTGAAAAAGATGGAGTGCACAACCTTAGAAATCTCCTTATACCTGTTGAATCTAGGTTTTACAAATACCAATTCGGGACACAGTCTGCGAGCCACTTCACTCGACATTGCGCTCCTAACACCAAATTTTCGCGCCTCATAGCTTGCTGCTGCTACCACCCCTCTCTTCGAACCACCACCAACAGCAACGGGTTTATTTTGGAGTTCAGGGTTGTCAAGTTGCTCTACAGAAGCAAAAAAAGCATCCATGTCAATATGTATGATTTTTCTCAAATGATCCATTTTCAAATGTAATTATAGATTAGCTTGTAAGTCAATAGGCAGAAATATATTCCTATTTTTGGGCTGTTATGACAAACCGACAAAAGAAAATCAACGCACTCCTTCAACAAGACTTTGCAGAAATTCTTCATTTGTTCTTGCACAGGCACAACCTGAAAAAACAAGTTGTTTCAGTCACTGCTGTACGTGTTACCCCTGATCTCCAAATCGCAAAAGTATATTTGTCCGTTTTTCCTTTTTCTAAAGCAAAACACATTTTAAGCATTATAAAAGAAGAACGAGGTAAAATAAAAAACAACCTTGCAAAACGCATTCGCAACCAGCTGCGTGTTGTCCCTGATCTCCTTTTTTATATAGATGATTCTCTTCAGAAAACCGAAAAAATCGATCAGTCTTTACACAATCCCAAAAACCCCCTGAAACCTTAATCTTATTATGTCATTTTCGTTTTTTATCGCTCGTCGATATCGCCTGTCTTCAACAAAATTCAACACTGTTCGGCTCATTAGCCACTTTGCTTCTTTTGTTGTAGGGGTTGCTGTTTGTGCTTTTTTTGTGATTCAATCTGTTTTTTCTGGGCTTCATGATTTTGGGCTTTCTTATTCTAGTTCTATCGATCCCGATTTGAAAATAAAAAGTGTTGATTCGTTTTCTTTTGTGATGGCAAACACTATGGTTGCCAAACTCGAACAAGTGAAAGGTGTTGCTGTTGCTGCTCCTCTTTTTTCGCAAGAAGCTATATTACGATTTGAGCAACATCACAAACTCGTCACTCTTGTTGGTGTTGATTCGCGTTATGATCAACTGTTTGGCATTAGCGATCGAACCCCTGTTGGGCGAATGGTGTCTGATCGTGGTGAGGAATTGCTTTTGGGTTATGGCACCACGATTGACCTAGGAGCTGGTTTGTATGACTACGATGGCTTTATCGAGTGTTTACTCCCAAAACAAGGGTCGATCAATCCTCTTGATCCTAGCCCTTTTGTCTCAAGATGGGCAACCAATGTGGGGGTCTTTCAGATAAGTGAAGAGGTCGATTATAGCTATGCTTTTGCGCCCCTTCCTTTTGTTTGGTCATTGACAAATGTTGCTGCAAATACCTATACTGCTGTTGATGTTAAACTTGACAAAAATGCCAAAAATGATGCCGTCAAAGAAGAAATACAACTGATAATTGGGTCTGAGTTTGAAGTCATTAAAAAGGAGGCCCTTAATCCTGCGCTTTACAGAATGTTGCAAACCGAGCGCATTGCTATTTATTTAATTCTTTCGCTTGTGCTTACAATCGCCTTGTTCAATGTAGTTGGTGCCATTGTGATGATGGTTTTGGACAAGCGCAATCAGCTTCAAACACTACTAGGGATGGGTTCATCAGTTAACGAAATACGTCAGATTTTCTTTTATCAGGGTCTGCTGCTCAGCGGTGTAGGTGGTTTTTTTGGGTTGATTGTTGGGGTTGGTATTGTCGTTGCACAATCGTTTAGTGAATTTATACTCGTGCCGGGAACACGGTTACCATATCCAATTACATTTTCATTTGAAAACCTGTCTGTCTTACTTCTGATATGGGGGGTGCTTAGTGTTTTGGCTGCTTGGATCGCATCTGCTATCGTTCGGCCTCAGCTGTTGCGCTAAATCGACGCTTCTGCCTCTTGAAAATTGGCTGCGACTTGATTAAACACTTCAAACACTTCAGAGGCGTTGTCTAAAGTGACCATCTGTAAGCGATATTCTTTGAAGTGGGGAACCCCTTTGAAATAGTTTGTATAATGTCGACGTGTTTCAAAAACCCCCAGTTTATCACCCTTCCAATCGATTGCCATTTGTAAATGCCGTCTTGCCATTTCAACGCGGTCTTTAATAGTTGGTGGTGAGAGGTGTTCCTTTTTTTTGAAATAATGTTTTACTTGCCCAAAAAACCAAGGATTTCCAATGCTTGCGCGCCCAATCATTGCGCCATCTAAACCGAACTCGTCTCGCATTATCACGGCTCTTTCAGGGGTGTCAACGTCGCCGTTTCCAAAAACAGGTATGTGCATCCTTTGATTATTTTTTACCGCTGCAATTGAGTGCCAGTCAGCATCCCCTTTATACATCTGCGCCCTTGTGCGGCCATGAATTGAAATAGCCTTTGCGCCTATATCTTGTAATCGCTCAGCAACATCAACTATTTTTATGCTGTTATGATCCCAACCAAGTCTTGTCTTGACTGTTACAGGGATTTTTGTCCGCTCAACAATCGCTTTGGTCAAGGAAACCATTTTGGGGATGTCTTTCAAAATTCCTGCGCCTGCACCTTTACAAACAACCTTTTTGACAGGACAGCCATAATTGATGTCGATAATGTCTGGTTCGGTTTTTTCAACAATGTCTACTGCTTGCAACATCGAATCTAAACTGGCGCCAAAAATCTGGATTCCTATGGGGCGTTCTTTTTCATAAATATCGAGTTTCATCATACTTTTTGCTGCATCACGGATAAGCCCCTCGCTAGAGATAAATTCTGTGTACATCACATCTGCTCCTTGCTCCTTACAAAGCGCTCGAAATGGTGGATCACTGACATCTTCCATGGGTGCCAACAGCAAGGGAAAAGAACCCAATTCAATGTTTCCAATTTTTACCATTATTGGCTTATTTGTAAATAGCGTTTGCCGATAGTGCTTACAATGTCTTCATCAATAATCGCGTCAACTGCGCCATCATTCAAGACATAAACCCTTGGTGGGCTTTCGCCTATTAAATCAAAAAAAGTGTTGACGTCTATTTCAACGAAAGGAAGCGAGGTGTTTGTCATTTGCTCAAACTGTTCTACTGTTGTTTCTCCTTCTTTAAAATAAAAGGCATAAACGTCTGGTAGATTGTTTGTTTTGTTCATTTTTCCAAGTTCGACACTCAGCTCTTGACAGTGCTCACAGTCCAAATTGAGAATCGCAACCAACTTCTCTCCTGATGATAAATCTGTTCGGCCAACAGTGCTAAAATTGGTGTATTGATTGACTGGGAACTCGCTTTGATCAGGAATCGGCAAAAACAACCACATACTTGTAATAATGATCATCGCGCCCCCAAAAAGAATAGTTGGATTGGTTGCTTTTGAAGGGTTTTTAGTCCAAAGCCAAACAGACACAGCCAACATAAATATGTTTTTTGCAATCGATTCGGCAGGTGACATGGATATCATCTCACCAAAACAACCGCAGTTTTCATTATCACCAATCGCCCATAAATAACCCAAATGAATTGTAAACCCAATCAACATCAGACTCGCAATCGCCATCAGTTGCTTGGTATAATAAGGCAAAAACATCAATAGGCCTAAAGCGAATTCAAATCCTATCAGAAAACGTGCTGCGTGTTGGGCTTGGCCTCTACTCGACAACAGTCCTTGATCAATCAATGTGATTTCAAAAAAACCTGGTCCCACAAACTTAGTGTATGCAGAAAAAACAAACACAATTCCCAAAAGGATGCGAAAGGCACTTTGCAAGTTTCTCATAAACTCAATTTTCCCCAAAAATAGTCTTTATTCGCATTTGCCGGGTACAATTAAGTATCTTTGTTGTCCTTTTGGTTCGTAGATGAAGCGCATTCGTAATTTTTGCATTATTGCCCATATTGACCATGGTAAAAGTACTTTGGCTGATCGTTTACTCGATGCTACTGGTGCTGTTACTGAGCGAGAAAAACAAGATCAACTACTTGATAATATGGATTTGGAGCGTGAGCGAGGCATCACCATCAAGTCTCACGCCATTCAGATGAATTATGTTTTGAATGGTCAAGAGTATGTGTTTAATCTCATCGACACGCCTGGACACGTTGATTTTTCCTATGAGGTTTCTAGATCAATTGCAGCTTGTGAAGGTGCTCTACTGGTCATAGATGCTGCACAAAGTATTCAAGCGCAAACAATTTCGAATTTGTATTTAGCACTCGAAAATGACTTAGAGATCATACCTGTGCTAAACAAAGTTGATTTGCCTTCTGCTAACCCTGAAGAGGTCACAGATGATATTGTCGATCTATTAGGGTGTAATCAAGAAGATATAATTCATTGTTCTGCAAAAACAGGTCTAGGTATTGATTCTATCCTTGAAGCAATCGTCGATCGTGTCCCAGCGCCTGGTGGGGACAATCATGCGCCCTTGCAGGCGCTTATTTTTGATTCTGTTTACAATCCCTTTCGTGGGGTAGAAACATATTTTAGAGTTATGAGTGGTCGAATTTCAAAAGGTGATCGCATCAAATTTATGGCTACTGGTAAAGAGTACAGCGCTGATGAGGTGGGTGCACTCAAACTCAAGCAAGAACCACGAAAGCAAGTAGAAACAGGTGATGTTGGCTACCTTATCACGGGGATCAAAGAGGCAAAAGAGGTACAGGTTGGTGATACGGTTACTTTGGCAGCTACACCAACTGACGCCCCCATTGAGGGTTTTGAAGAGGTCAAGCCAATGGTTTTTGCAGGGATATATCCTGTTGACACTGAAGACTATGAGGAGTTGAGAAGCTCGATGGAAAAGCTACAGCTCAACGATGCATCGTTGGTCTTTCAGCCAGAAAGCTCGGCTGCACTTGGGTTTGGTTTTCGTTGTGGGTTTTTGGGTATGTTGCACTTAGAAATCATTCAAGAACGACTAGAGCGTGAATTTGATATGTCTGTGATTACTACTGTTCCAAACGTGTCCTATCATGCCTTCAACAAAAAGAATCCTCACGAAATTGTGTTGGTCAACAACCCAACAGATCTCCCAGCGCCTTCTGTTCTCGATCATGTAAAAGAACCCTATATCAAAGCATCTGTCATCACTAAGGCAGATTATGTTGGAAATGTCATGAACTTATGTATTGAAAAGCGAGGGCAAATTACCAACCAAACCTATCTGACTCCTGAGCGGGTAGAGTTGTCTTTTGATATGCCTTTAGCAGAGATTGTTTTTGATTTTTACGACCGTCTAAAGTCTGTCTCGCGTGGGTATGCTTCTTTTGATTATAGTCCTATTGGCTTACGCACATCCAAACTAGTGAAAGTAGATATCTTGCTCAATGGAAATGTTGTTGACGCCCTTTCAGCCTTAGTGCATGATGACAATGCCTATGCTTTAGGAAAGAAAATGTGTGAAAAGCTCAAGGAGTTGATTCCAAGACAACAGTTTGATATTCCAATTCAAGCAGCGATCGGCACAAAAATTATTTCACGCGAAACAATTAAAGCCGTTCGAAAAGATGTAACTGCCAAGTGTTATGGTGGAGACATCACTCGAAAAAGAAAACTACTTGAAAAGCAGAAAAAAGGAAAAAAGAAAATGCGCCAGGTCGGCAATGTGGAAATTCCACAACAAGCGTTTATGGCAGTGCTTCAGTTAAACGACTAAGTTTATAAGCGCCCTTTACAATCAAAATTTATTTAGTACTTTTCAAGTGTAATGAAAAGTAAGACATCACTTATAAGGACATTAAGCTTGCCTTCTGCGATTGCCATTAGCATTGGTGGGATGCTGAGTGGTATTTTTGTTTTGCCTGGTGTTGCCTTTGGCATAACAGGACCATCTGTTTCATTGGCTTTTTTGGTAGCAGGAATTTGCATCATCCCTGCTGTTTTATCAAAATCTGAGCTGGCAACTGCTATGCCTAAATCAGGTGGTACTTATGTGTATATCGATCGTGCTTTTGGTCCTCTTTTTGGTGTTGTTTCAGGGATTGGTCTATGGTTGTCCTTATTACTTAAAAGCGCTTTCTCGCTGGTGGGGCTGAGCGCTTATTTATATGTGTTTGTCGAATTAGATTCGTTTTACACCACTATTGTGGCAATTGTCTCGCTGCTTCTTGTGTTAATATTAAATATTTTCGGCGTAAAAAAAGTAGGTAATGCCCAACTCGCCATTGTTGGTGTAAGTGTCACCTCATTAGTAATGCTGATTGCTCTGGGATTTAACAGCGGAGGTAATACTGTTCATTCAGATTTTCTCTCAAACGGAAACCTGGGTTTTTTTAGTGGTGTAGCGTTTTTATACATCTCTTATGCTGGTGTAACCAAGATTGCTGCAATTGCTGGTGAAATCTCAAAGCCAGAAAAAAACCTACCCCTAACCATGATTATTTCACTGCTGCTAATCATGGCTGTATATGTTTGTGTGTCGGTGGTGCTTGTTAATTTTGTAGATGGTGACACGCTCAGCACTGACATCCGGCCAATCTATACTGCTGCCGCTGAAATTGGTGGTCCAATTGCTGGATACTTTGCGGGGATTATTGGGGTAATGACGCTGTTCTCTATGGCCAACTCTGGTTTGCTGGCCTCTTCTCGTTTTCCTTTCGCAATGGCAAGAGACCGTGCGTTGCCTAAAGTTTTTACGTCAATCAATAAACAATATTTGACCCCTGTTTTTTCAATCATTGTCACTGCTGCTGCAATTGCCTTGGCAATAATTTTTTTAGATGTTGTGAAAATCGCTAAACTCGCAAGTGCTTTTAAAGTTTTGATGTTTGTTTCTGTTAATCTTTCTGTGATTGTGTTTAGAGAAACCAACGCACAGTGGTATCGTCCCAAATACAAATCTCCACTCTACCCTTTTGTGCAGATTTTCGGTATTCTAAGTGGTTTGTTTCTTTTAGCCTTTTTAGGTCTTGAAGCTTTATTGTCAGTATTGGCTGTCTTTATCGTTGGTTTTTTTGTATTTCTTGCATATGGCCGAAAGACCAATCGTAGTGGTTTGCTTTCAAACTACGGGGTGTTTTCCTTCCTTTTTCGTGGAAAACGAGCAGGTGATTCAGAAGCCGAAATCAACAAAGAAGAGGTTATCGAAAGTGTTTACAGTTCAGGTTCTCAAATCGTTGTTCCTTTACTTGGGGACGAAACCTCTCCTGAAATGATTGTTGAAGTAGCGTCTTCTATAAATCCAACAAACAGTATTAACGCAATCAATATCATAGAGGCGCCGGACCAGACCTTTTTAGAAGATGAGAACTTAATCAGCCCTAAAGACGAATCTGTCCAGCGTCGTATTTTATCCTTAAAACAAACTAAAAACACCAGAGTTACTTTTGAAAGTTTACCAACACACGATGTTGTAAACACCATCAAAAATATTACTTCTGTTCAAAAATGTAAGTGGTTGGTGATGGGTTGGGGTGGCCGTGAAAACACTGGTATTTTGGTTCGGAATCCTGTAGGTTGGGTCATCAAAAATATCAATGCCAATCTTGCATTGTTTAAAGACAATGGTGTTCGGAACATCTCAAAGGTAGTTCTGGCCGTAAGGCCTGGCCGCGAAGGAAACAAGTTTATCAACGTTGCAGATAATATTTGTAAATATTATGGCGCAGAACTAACGCTGTTAAACGTCATTAATAAGGATATTAAAAAAAGCGTAGAATCAAAGCTTCACGAAAACAATAACAACTTGTTAAAAGAACTCTCTCGTAAAGAAAATAGTTTGGTCATAAAAAACAACGATGTAGTTGGAGTAATTTCTGAGGTTTCTGCTAGTTATGATTTATTAATTATAGGATCACAGGAAAAAAGTGCTTGGTACAATGTTTTACTTGGCCTAAAATCCGATAGGTTTGTAAAGAACTCAGTTTGTTCTGTTTTGCGGCTTACAATAAAATAATATGAACCTTTACTCTATACAGGCTGGTAATTTTAGGCTTGACGGCGGTGCTATGTTTGGTGTTGTTCCAAAATCAATTTGGCAAAAACTTCTTCCTGCTGATTCTAACAACACAATCCCAATTTGCGCAAGATGTTTGCTTGTTGAAGACGATAATAAGCTTATTCTTATTGACACCGGGATGGGCGACAAGCAAAGTGAAAAGTTTTTTAGTTATTATTACTTGTGGGGTGAGGACACCTTATTGTCGTCTTTAAAAAAACACGGGTTTAGCCCTGATGACGTTACTGATGTGTTTCTAACTCATCTTCATTTTGATCATTGTGGTGGGGGAAT
This sequence comes from uncultured Bacteroidota bacterium, assembly GCA_902631125.1. GTDB lineage: Bacteria > Bacteroidota > Bacteroidia > Flavobacteriales > Flavobacteriaceae > UBA724. Next base: position 10,275 of record CACOXF010000006.1, on the reverse strand, counting down.
AAAAAAAACTGGTGAAAAGTCGTTTGAAACAACATTTAAAAATGCAACATATTGGAGCAATAAAAAACACTGGGATTGGGCAACGAGCCCAAATATTAGAGAGGCGGCTTCTTTTTTAAGCGAAAACATTCTTCCTATTAAAAAATCAGATCAACTTGCTTTTATTAACGATAAAAGTGATGGTTATTTGTCAGAAACTACTTTAGGGTTTGATGTTCTTGTAGTTGATGGCCATACAGAAAAACAAATGATCCCTATAATAAATTATAAAAATCAAAAAATTGCATTTGCTGCAGACCTAGTTCCAACTGTTAGTCACATTGCTATTCCATACATAACTAGCTATGACACAAGGCCTTTAGTTTCGATGAGAGAAAAGGATGTTTTTCTTTCGTTTTGTTATGAAAACAATATATTTTTATATTTCGAACATGATCCAAACATAGAGCTTTGCGCACTTAAAAAAACTAATCGGGGCGTTGGTTTTAGTGATAAGTTAAATTTAAATGAGCTTTGAATGATTTAACAAAAATAATCTCTTATTAAACTAAAGACTATAGGTTTTAAAATCAGAGCTTAAATAAGTTATTGTTAGTGTTAGTGTTTTTATTATGAGACTAATATTCATTTTTATTTTTTCCTGTGTAGGTTTTGCCCAGTCGCCGTATAAAGGATACTGGCAACAAAAGGTTGATTATGTGATGGACATTCGTATGAATGTGGAAACATATCGATACGATGGCACACAACAGCTGCGCTATACAAATCACTCTCCTGATACACTTTCAAAGGTGTTTTATCACCTCTATTTCAATGCTTTTCAGCCTGGTAGCGAAATGGATGTTCGTTCAAGAACAATCAAAGATCCTGACAGTCGTGTTGGAGATCGAATTTCGAAACTGTTAGCCGATGAAGTTGGTTTTTTACATGTTAATGGTCTAATGCAAGATGGTAAAGTTGTGGCTTATACTGAAGAGGAAACTATTTTGGTTGTTGAACTTGCCTCGCCTCTTTTACCAGGTGATTCCACTGTGTTAGACATGGTATTTGAAGGCCAAGTTCCTGTACAAATTCGCCGAAGTGGAAGAAACAACAAAGAGGGAGTTGATCTTTCTATGACTCAATGGTATCCTAAAATGGTTGAATACGACAAAGACGGTTGGCATCCCAATCCTTACATCGGACGAGAGTTTCATGGTGTATGGGGTAATTTTGATGTTTCCATCACTATTGATCGTGACTATGTAATCGGTGGTACAGGTTATCTTCAGAACCCTGAAGAAATTGGACATGGCTATGCAAAAAGAGATAAGAAAACAAAAACAAAAACACTTACATGGCGTTTTGTTGCACCTATGGTGCATGATTTTGCATGGGCTGCGGACTCAGATTTTATACACGATATGATATTGGGCCCAAATGATGTTGAGCTTCATTTTTTCTATCTCAACAACCCAGATATTCAAGATAATTGGAAAAAACTACAGACAGATACTGCTAAGATGCTGTCTTTTTTTAATGAAAATATAGGGGAATACCCTTACAAACAATACTCTGTCATTCAGGGCGGTGATGGTGGTATGGAATATCCGATGTGTACACTCATAACAGGGGAACGAGAATACAGTAGTTTGTTTGGGGTAACTGCTCACGAGTTGGCGCACAGTTGGTTTCACCATTTATTGGCAACAAATGAAGCAAAATATGCTTGGATGGATGAAGGGTTTACTTCTTTTTATGATGTGCTTTGTGAAGCTGCTGTCTTGGGAAAAGAAAATCCATATTCAAGTTTCTATGAACGTTATATTCAGCTTGTCCAATCAGGAGTAGAAGAACCATTAACAACACATGCCGATAGGTTTCAATATAACTTTGCATATGGTGTTGGAAGTTATTCTAAAGGGGCTCTTTTCCTCGCTCAGCTCGAGTATATTATGGGTACTGACAAACTTATGAAAACGATAAAAAGATATTATGATGAATTTAAGTTTAGCCACCCAACTCCGAATGATTTTAAACGAATCGCTGAAAAAGTTTCGGGTATGCAACTTGAGTGGTATCTCAACGATTGGGTTCGCACGACCAACACGATTGATTATGGTGTGCAAAAAGTAGAAAAAAAAGGTGAAAAAACAGCTGTTGTCTTAGAGCGAATTGGCAATATGCCGATGCCTGTTGAAGTGTATATTGAAATGAATGATGACTCATTTGATTATTACTATATCCCATTACGTATGTTACGAGGTGAGAAAGAGTTTGCAAACCAAACAGTCACAACAATAGATGACTGGGCTTGGGCGATTCCAACATATACCTTTGAGATAGATAATGATTTGAATGATATAAAATATATTCTTATCAATCCAAATGGCCTAGTCGCTGATGTGAATCCTAAGAATGATGTTTATTATAAAGCTGAGTAATGTACTCCTTTCCAAAACAACTTCGCATCACAAATGATACGCAACTTCAAGAGTTGTTTGCATCTGGAAAGTCCTTGTCTTTTGATGGGATAATATTAAAGTATATCAATAAAAAAAAGGTGTTTAAAATAGGTTTTTCTGCTCCCAAACGACTGCATCGATCTGCTGTTACCAGAAACTTAATCAAACGCAGAATGCGTGAATCGTTTCGATTGCAACAACAATTACTGGGGCCTTCCTTTAGTGGTATCGGATATTTTATTTATAATAATGAAAAAGTTAAAAGTAGTCAAGAAATTTATGCTGCTTTTACCCATTTACTTATGAATTGGAAAAATTCCGGTACATAGCAATATGAGGGATACCATCTTCTAAATATGTGTCTCCTTGTGAAACAAAACCATGCTTTTGATATAGTTTTTCAAGGTGATATTGAGCAGAAATTTTGATTTCTTTATCTAAACCTAGTGCTTGAATTGATTGCTGTACAAGTTCATCACCTAAACCTAACCCACGATGTGTTTGTTTGATCACAGCTCTACCAAATGAATATTCTTCAAAATAATCTCCTAGTTTAAAAAGCCTACTATAAGCGATAAGTTGATCTTTTTCAAATCCTAACAAATGATTTGCTTTAGTGTCTTTACCATCGATGTCTTGATAAACACAATCTTGCTCAACAACAAAGACCTCAGATCGCAACGCCAGTATGGCATATAAAACTGCTGTATCGATTTGATTCCAATTATACAGTTTCCAATCGAGTTTCATTTGTTTATTTTGTCTATTCTTCGTTGATGACGACCTCCTTCAAATGGGGTAGATAGAAAAAAGTCAACCATTTCTTTTGCTTCCTCTAGTGAAATAAATCGTGCTGGTAAACTCAGGATATTTGCGTCATTATGTTGGCGTGATAATAAGCAGGTTTCTTTATTCCAGCATAAAGCAGAACGAATATTTTCGTGTTTGTTTGCTGTCATATTTGCACCATTTCCACTACCACAAATAATGATACCTATGTCAGATTTACAATTAGATACATCTTCAGCAACAGGATGAATGGTGTCTGGATAATCCATACTATTATCATCATTGGTCCCATGATTTATGACAGTATGACCTTTGCTAGTGAGATAGCTCAGAAGCTCTAATTTGTAAGCTGTACCTGCGTGATCGTTTCCAATAGATATATTCATGACTGTCGTTTGTTGTAAAATTAACTAACTTTCTGTTGATAGATATGTTGATAAAACAACTGTTGTTAACAATGTAAAAAACAAAAGAGTAATTACTTGTATTTATTCTTTTTAGTATACACTTTGTAAACAATAAAAGATAGGTTTATTAACAGCTAATTTAAGAAGTAGAATAGACGTTATTGTATAAATTAACAAGCTATTATAATATCTAAAAATAGTTTAATTTTAAAAATGTTTTATAATAATAATATGAATAAAGTTGATAAGTCATTTTTTGTGTATCAAATCGTTTAGGTAATTATTCTAAATTGCATGATCAAAATCATGAAAAAAAAAAAAACTACAAAAGATGTTATTCTAAACATTTTACTTCAACAAAATGGAAATCCTCTAAACTATAAACAAATTTGTAGTCGGATGTATGTTCATGATCCTAGCGGCAGAAATCATATCTCTAAAACACTAAAAAAATTATCATTAAAAGGTATTATTAAAGAAAAAGCAAGAGGTAAATATTTCATTCCTTCTCCTTCTCATTTTTACGAAGGAATATTAGATGTCAATAGTCAAGGAAATGGCTACCTTATTTCAGAGGAGTTAGACGATGATGTATTTATCGATAGATGTCATTTCAACAAAGCTTTTCATGGTGATACAGTGTCCTTTAAAATCACAACATCTAAAGGAAAACGAAAAAAGCAAGGTGTAGTCGTTAGTATTATAAAGAGAAAACAAACGCATTATGTTGGTGTAATCGAAAGCTTTGATGATGTGTTTGCTGTTCAACCCAAACAAATCAATATTCCTTTTTTGTTGTCAAAAGAAAATTTAGGTGGAGCAAAGCTAGGTGATTCTGTGTTGGTTTCAATACAGGAATGGAAACGAAAATCAAATTATCCTCAAGCAGTTGTCACAGAAATTTTAGGAGTACCTGGCACACATGAAACAGAAATTCATACGATCATGGCAAGTCATGGATTGCCTTGGAATTTTCCAAAAGAAATAGAAGAACAAGCCTCTATTTTAGATGCTTCCATTACAGCACAAGAAATATCAACACGCAGAGATTTTCGAGAGATACTAACCTTCACAATCGATCCAAAAAATGCAAAGGATTTTGATGATGCAATATCATTTCGAAAAGTTAAAGACGATCTATATGAGATCGGAATTCATATTGCAGATGTTTCACATTATGTACAACAAGGAAGTGACATGGACAAGGAAGCATACAAACGTGCAACCTCTATTTATTTGGTAGATCGTGTGGTTCCGATGCTTCCAGAAAAACTATCGAATCAAATTTGTTCTCTTCGACCAAAAGAAGAAAAGCTTTGTTTTTCTGCTGTTTTTGAAATGTCATCAGCAGGGGAAATGATATCAAAGTGGTTTGGAAAAACCGTTATTCTATCAGATGCTCGTTTTGCTTATGAAGAAGCACAACACATCATAACCTCCCAAACAAAAACAATACCTAAAGAGACATCTCTATCAAATGATGAGTATACTGTGAGTGATGGTATTTATGAAGCCATTCAAGTTTTGCAAAACATTGCATCAATTCGAAGAAAAAAGCGCTTGATCAATGGCGCTATTAACTTTAATAAACAAGAGGTTCGATTTGATTTAGACAGTCAAAATAATCCTACAGCAGTGTTGATAAAAGAAAGCAAAGAAGCCAATCACTTGATAGAAGAATTTATGCTTTTAGCAAACGAATATGTTGCAAAGCATATTGGAGAACAACAACAAACCTTGCCTTTTGTGTATCGTGTTCACGACGAACCAGACGAAGAAAAATTAGCTCAATTTACACGAATTGCTTTTGGATTGGGCTATAAATTGAATTTAAATTCACCTAATTTAATTGCAAAATCAATCAACAAACTACTCAAGCAAATAGATAAAAAACCTGAAAAAAACTTACTAGACACTTTAGCGATTCGTAGTATGAGTAAAGCGATATATACCACACAAAACATAGGTCATTATGGTCTCCATTTTGAGTATTATACACATTTTACTTCACCCATACGTAGGTATCCAGACATCATCGTTCATCGCTTGTTGCAACATTATCTAACAGAAAAAAGTATTCTAAAAACAGATGAATTAGAACAGCAACTAAAGCACTGTACAGATCAAGAAATACTTGCAACCAAAGCAGAACGTGACTCCATTAAACTCATGCAGGTAAAATATGTTTCAAAGCTTATCGACACAACGCAAAAAGCAAGCATATCAGGGGTTACAGAAAGAGGAATATTTATTGAGTTAAACGAAAGTAAATGCGAAGGTTTTGTACGTATACAAGATCTTCAAGACGACTATTTTTATTACGTTCCTGCTCAATTAAAGATGGTTGGTCAACAAACAAAAAAGGAGTATCAATTGGGAGATCAGGTTTATGCCAAAATACTAGCGACTGACTTAATCAAAAGACAAATTGATTTGTCGATTGTAGATGATTAGATTTATGTAATTTTGAAAAAATACCCAAATGAATAAAATACTTATCACCCTTATTTTCAGTTGCTTATATGTCTATGGGCAAAAAAAGATTATTGGTGATTTTAGTGAACTTATTATCAGAGATGGTTTGCATGTAACGCTGATAAAATCAGAGACAAACGAGGTTATGATCACAAGCGAAAACGAGCAAGGCGTAACGCTAACCAACAAAGATGGTCAGCTAAAAATAAGCATGAAACCTGTGGAAGCACTCAAAGGTATTGATGGTAATATCGAGTTGTTTTACAAAGGGAGAATTAACAAAATAGATGTCAGTCGAGGTGCATACCTCTCAATGCTCGATACAATTGTAACTCAAAACATAGATGTTATTAGCAGAAAGGGTGGTGAGATAGAGCTAGCTTTGGATGTAAAAAGCGCAAACTATGCTGCAAAATCTGGTGGTAAAATCATTGTGAAAGGTCAGGCAGAACAACAGCATATCCACATATCATCAGGCGGTGTGGTAGATGCAGATCATACATTGTCTAAAAACACGACAGCAAAAATACTTTTTGGTGGTTCTTGTGATATACAAGCGACTACCCTTTTTGATTTAACAACACGTTTTGGAGGTGTTGCACGAGTGTATGGAAATCCTTTAAAAACAGTTCATAACAAAACACTAGGTGGGTCTGTTATCTTCTCAAAAACCACAGAATAAATGAACGATGTTCTTTCAGCACTACCTTTTTCAGTCTTGTTGATATTTGCAACAGGGCCACTATTTTTTCTTATTATAGAAACAAGTATAAGCAAAGGGATTAAGCCAGCATTTCTAATTGATCTAGGAGCAGTTTTCGCAGATGCTGTTTTTGTTACAATTGCTTTTCTAGGTACGAAATCATTGTTAGCAGATATCAAAGACAACCCAAACTTATTTATTTTGGGTGGTGTGTTGTTGCTTGTTTATGCTATTATTAGTGCTATTACAACGGTAAGAAAAAAAGATGAAATTATAGAAAATGATCATATAGAACCCAAGGGTTTTCGACTTTTTTCGTATTTCTTAAAAGGGTTTTTTCTAAATATCATCAACATTGGAACTTTTTTGTTTTGGCTTGGCTTGCTTGTTTCCATTGCTCCAACACTTGAATTAGAAACAACCCGCATCATTGTTTTCTTTTCAACGGTGATGATTGGCTATTTGGTTCTTGGATTTTTTAAAATTGTATTAGCAAAACAGTTGAGTAAAACTCTTACACCCCCACTGATTTACAGCCTAAGAATGTTCGTTTGTTTCTTGCTTATTGTTTTTGGAATATACTTCATCTACCAAGGTGTTTATGCATCAGAGCCCGATGTGTTATTGCCTTCAATAAAACAGTGGAATTAAAAAAGAGGCACCGAGCGGATTCGAACCGCTGTACAAGCTTTTGCAGAGCTCTGCCTAGCCACTCGGCCACGGTGCCAAATTCAATGGCAAAAGTAAACTATTTTACACAACATATTTCCTGTCAAGAAGTCAAAAGTACAGATACAGACTGAACATCCCCCCCAATAGGCGGGTTTATTTTGGTCACTCGCACCTTCACTTTCTCCGAAGACGCAACCCTTGAATTGATCCGATCAATAATCCTTTGTGCCACATGCTCCAACAATTTTGAAGCAGTCTTCATTTCTGAAACAACAATCTCGTGTAGCAATACATAATCAGGGGTATCATTCAAATCATCTGTTTGTGCAGCAACAGACAAATCAGCGTCAACCCACAGATCCACACGATATTCGCTGCCAATGATCGTCTCTTCCTTCATACAACCATGATGGCTGTAAGTCCGAATATTTTCTAAATAAATTTGCCCCATATTTATTTTTAGCAAAGATAATAAACAAAGGTTCCAAAGCGAGTGAATTAATTACCTTTGCAATCAAATAAAGGCAAGTGAGCCCTTCGAAAAATTTTATTGAAAACATTATTGACGAAGATCTGCAGCAAGGACTTTCACAAGAATCCCTGCGTTTTCGATTTCCACCAGAACCAAATGGGTTTCTACATATTGGTCACGTGAAAGCGGTATGTGTCAATTTTGGACTTGGCCAAAAGTATAATGCGCCTGTAAACCTTCGTTTCGACGACACCAATCCTGCAGCTGAAGAACAAGTTTATGTAGATGCAATAAAAAACGATATTCAATGGCTGGGCTTTTCTTGGGACAATGAGTGTTATGCATCTGATTATTTCCAAACACTCTATGAATGGGCAGTCGATTTAATCAAGGCTGGAAAATCTTACGTTGACTCACAGCCCTCTGAGGATATAGCAAGCCAAAAAGGAACTCCAACACAAGCTGGTGAAAACAGCCCTTATCGATCGCGATCAATAGACGAAAACCTTCAGCTTTTTGCTGAAATGAGGGAAGGGAATCATAAAGAAGGAACGCATGTTTTGCGATACAAGGGAGACATGGCAGCATCCAATATGCTGTTGCGCGACCCTGTTATGTATCGAATATTGTTTCAAACACATCACAGAACAGGCGACAAGTGGTGCATATATCCAATGTATGATTGGACGCATGGGCAGTCTGATTATATTGAAAAGATATCACATTCTTTGTGTTCGTTGGAATTTAAACCCCACAGAGACTTGTATGAAGCATTTCTAAACGATGTGTATGGATCAGGACTAGCGCCCAAACAAAGAGAGTTTGCAAGGCTTAATTTGAACTATACTGTTACGAGCAAACGCAAACTGATGCAGCTTGTTAAAAACAACAATGTTTCTGGCTGGGACGACCCTAGAATGCCAACCATCAGTGGTCTGAGAAGAAGGGGCTATACACCAGAATCATTAAAGAATTTTATTCAAGCAGTAGGTGTTGCCAAGCGTGAGAATCTTATCGATGTTTCGCTTTTGGAGTTTTGTGTGCGTGATGATTTGAACAAAAAAGCACCACGAATGATGGCTGTACTCAACCCTTTGCGTGTAGTGATTACCAACTATCCTGAGGATAAAACAGAATTACTAAAGGCAGAAAACAACCCAGAAGACCCAAAAGCTGGATCAAGAGAAGTGCCTTTTTCTAAAACAATCTTGATTGAGCAAGAAGATTTTAGAGAAGAGGCAAATCGTAAGTTTTTCCGATTAAAACTAGGGAAAGAAGTACGCTTAAAAAACGCCTATATCATCAAGGCAGAATCTGTTGAAAAGGACGAAAACGGAACGATAACAACTGTTTTTTGCACCTATGACCCTTTGAGTAAAAGCGGTAGCGGTACAGAGGAAAGTCAACGCAAAGTGAAAGGCACCTTACATTGGGTTTCGAAAAATCACGCACATCAAATACAGGTACGAAACTATGACAGACTATTTTCAGACCCCAACCCAGATGGTCATAAAGACAAGCCGTTTACGAGTTTTTTAAACACCAATTCTCTCAAAGAGCAGCAGGCATTCATAGAACCAAACATCGACGATGCTGTTGTAGGAAAGAGTTATCAATTTCAGCGAAAAGGCTATTATGTTGTAGACCCCGACAGCACTGCCGACCAAATTGTTTTTAACAAAACAGTTGGGTTGCGCGACAATTGGTCCATAAACAACAAGTAGTTATTATTCGCTCTTTTTGGTGTTTTCGCTTTCTTCTCTTTGCTTCTTCATGGCCTCACCTATTTGATTGCTGGCAGTAAAGGACGCTACCATATTGTTTAGCATTTCCGAACCAGCTTGAGGTGAGTTTGGCATCAAAATCAAATTACTATTGCTCGCAGACCCAACAGACTGAAGGGTGTCATAGTGCTGTGTAACAACAATCAAAGCAGAGGCTTCTTGTGAGTTGATATTAACACCATTTAGCACCTTGACAGAGTCTTCCAAACCACGTGCGATTTCACGCCTTTGATCAGCAATCCCTTGTCCTTGCAAGCGTTTGGATTCTGCCTCTGCCTTGGCCCTTTCAACAATCAAAATACGTTGTGCATCCCCTTCAAACTGTGCGGCAACCTTCTCTCTTTCGGAAGCATTAATTCGGTTCATAGAGTCTTTCACCTGCGCATCAGGGTCGATGTCAGTCACAAGAGTTTTTATAATATCAAACCCATAGTTGAGCATTGAATCATTTAACTCTGACTTCACAGCAATTGCGACATCATCCTTTTTCTCAAATACATCATCCAAAATCATTTTTGGAACCTCAGCA
>CACOXF010000005.1 GCA_902631125.1 uncultured Bacteroidota bacterium | reverse complement strand
AGCATATTTACGTCATTTGTTTGCAGCCAATGAGTTTTTGGGCAGACAAATTGCGAGTATTCATAACTTAGGATTTTATTTGTGGTTGGCTCGCGAAGCAAGAAAACACATTTTAAATGACGATTTTGCAGATTGGAAAAACAAAATGGTTCATCAAATGAACAACAGATTATGATGCTGAATACTAAGATTTTAGATCGTTATATAATCTACAAATACATGGTCACATTTTTGACAATGTTATTTCTTTTTGTCCCCATCAGTGTTTTGGTTGACCTTTCGCAAAAGATTGATAATTTCAATCAGAAAGAAGTGCCGAAACTAGATATTCTTTGGTATTACTACAACTTTGTTTGGCACTTTGGATTTATTCTATTTCCAATATTTTTATTTTTGTCGGTTATATGGTTTACTTCAAAGCTTACTTCCAATTCTGAAGTGATCGCTATACTAGGCTCAGGGATTTCGTTTTACAGATATCTGCGCCCTTTTTTGGTTGCTGCCTCAATCATCTCTATAGGTGCATTTATTGCAGGCCAATTTATCGTACCAAACGCCAGTAAAAACATTAAAGAATTTGAGTTTGAATTTTTAAAATCATCAAAAAAAGATCGACAAACACAGCTGCTTTACAAACAACTTGGAGATGGAGATTATGTTTATTTGAGTCAGTTCAATCCCACTCGTCAGTTGGGTTATAACTTTAGTTATGAGAGTTTTAAGGGCAACGTGTTAATATCTAAAACAACTGCAAGAAATATCCGTTGGATTGAGGAAGATACCCTCTATCGTTTATCAGACTATTTCAAAAGATCTTTTGACCCAAGTGGTGCAGAATCCATCGAATCTAAGCCTCGTTTGGATACAATATTGCCTTTCACTTTTGAAGACCTATCCCCTTTGGAGTACACAGCCCAAACACTTAACTTATTTGAACTCAACGATTTTATTGCCAAAGAAAAAGAAAGTGGTAGTCCTTTGATCAACAGCCACCTTCTTGTCCGAAATAAGCGATGGTCAATTATGATTGCTGCATTTATTCTTACAATTATTGGTGTTGCTGTTTCATCTTTCAAGAGACGTGGAGGGATTGGTATGAATTTAGCACTTGGCGTTGTTATCGCATTCATCTATATTTTTTTCGATAAAATATTTGAGGTTATGGTCGAAAAATCCAACTACACAGCAGCACTTGCTGCATGGATTCCAAATGTAATTTTTGGGATTTTGTCCATTGTTATTTTAAGGTATGCCAAGCGATAAACTAAAAAGTACACTGCATTTTCATTTTATTGTTTTCATTTTTGGATTCACAGCAATATTGGGAAAACTCATCTCTATTGATGCAGTACCATTGGTGTGGTATCGCATGGTTTTGGCTACTGTTGTTGTGGCACTGTTTATGGGTATTAGGCGTATAACTTTTGCGCTATCTTCAAAACAGTTCTACATCATGCTTATTTGTGGGGTTTTGATTGCTCTTCACTGGGTATTTTTCTTTCACGCTGTAAAACTTTCCAATGTTTCAGTCACGCTTTCTGTGATGTCGGCGGGGGCAATGGTCACCGCACTGGTTGAGCCCATATTTTATAAGCGATCGTTTGTTTGGTATGAAGTTGTACTTGGATTGATCGTCGTTGTTGCATTGGGTTTGATTTTACAAACAGAGTATCATTACATTAAAGGGATTATGTTTGCGTTTTTTGCCATTATATTTTCAGTTGCATTTACACTCATCAATGGAAAGGCTATTCATAAGTCAGATGCAAGAGTGATGTCTTTTTATCAGCTCGGAGCTGGTGCATTTTGTATGAGTATGATACTTTTGATTCAAGGTAAACTTTCAGTTGAATTGTTTTCAATTTCCAAAATCGACATTCTTTGGATAGCAATATTGGGAATCGTTTGTACAGCATATGCCTTTGTGGTTTCTATCGCCGTGATGCGACACTTAACCCCATTTTCATTGATGTTAGCCATTAATATGGAGCCAGTGTATGGTATTATATTAGACATTCTTATTTTTGGATCTGATGAAAAAATGAGTCTCACATTTTACATTGGCACCTTCCTCATATTAGTGTCTGTATTGACAAATGGATTTTTGAAGTTAAAAACAAAAATGAGTTCATCCACCAACTAAATCAAAATATTATATTTGTTTAATCAAAAGAAGATCCGCTATGGAATATTTGGATTTTGAGCAACCCATACAAGAGCTTGAAGAACAACTCCAAAAATGTGCTGTAATAGGGGATGAGAGTGATGTTGATGTCACCACAACCTGTCAGCAAATTGAAGAAAAGCTTCTATCCACCAAAAAAGAAATCTATGAAAACCTGACGCCCTGGCAGCGTGTTCAATTATCAAGGCACCCCAAGCGACCCTACACGATGGACTACATCCAGGCGCTTTCAGGTGAAACCTTTTTAGAACTGCATGGTGATCGCACTGTTAAGGACGATAAAGCGATGGTTGGTGGATTTGGAAAAATTGGTGATCAGAGTTTTTTATTTATTGGTCAGCAAAAGGGATTCAACACAAAAACACGCCAGTATCGAAACTTTGGGATGGCCAACCCTGAAGGTTACCGCAAAGCTCTTCGACTTATGAAGTCTGCTGAAAAGTTTGGCATTCCTGTTTTGTGCTTGATTGACACGCCTGGTGCTTATCCTGGTCTTGAGGCAGAAGAGCGTGGTCAAGGTGAGGCAATTGCTCGTAATATATTGGAGATGTCAAGGCTTAAAACACAAGTTTTTATCATGATCATCGGCGAGGGTGCATCTGGAGGTGCTTTGGGCATAGGTGTTGGCGATCGAGTATTGATGCTCGAAAATACATGGTACTCAGTGATTTCTCCTGAGTCATGTTCATCCATTTTATGGCGAAGCTGGGAGTACAAAGAACAAGCAGCTGATGCGTTGAAGCTAACAGCTAAAGACATGAAACGATTAAAAATCATTGACACCATCATTAAAGAACCATTGGGTGGCGCACATCGAGACCGAAAGCAAACTTTTTCAATTGTTCAAAGAAACATTTTGAAAGCCTATAACGAAATAAAAGACATTCCTATAAACAAATTAGTTCTTGAGCGTCAGGAGAAGTTCTTTCAAATGGGTGTTTATAAAGAATAAATGTTATAGATATTAACATTTATTTAATTTTTTTAACAATTAGCCGTTCGTCTTTTTTTGCCATTCATTGCTGATAGATGTGTTTTAATTACCTACATTTACGACGTGGAAAAACAAAAATCAATATCACAACAATCTCGTCAGGGTGGTCAAATCGTTCCTTTGCAAAAAGGAAAAATTCCACCACAAGCAATTGAGCTTGAGGAGGTTGTGCTCGGTGCCATGATGATTGACAAAAAAGGAGTTGATAATGTCATCGATATCTTAAGCCCTGAAGCATTCTATAAGCAAGCACATCAACATATATTTGAAGCGATTGTTCATTTGTTTTCTGACTCAAGCCCAATTGATTTATTAACTGTTTCGACTCAATTGCGCAAAAATGATAATTTGGAACAAATTGGGGGTGATTTTTATTTAATTCAACTAACGCAGAAAGTATCTTCTTCAGCTCACATTGAGCACCATTCTAGAATCATTCTTCAAAAATTCATTCAGCGCAGTTTAATTAAAATTTCTAATGAAATTATTGAGTTTGCCTATGACGATACCAAGGATGTATTTGATATGCTCGATGATGCAGAGTCCAAGCTCTATGATGTGACTCAAGGTAATATCAAAAAATCAACAGATACTGCTCAAAGCCTTGTGATACAAGCCAAAAAGAAAATTGAAGAAATCTCAAACAAAGCGGGTCTAAGTGGGGTTCCATCTGGATTCACTGATTTGGACAAACTAACTTCTGGTTGGCAGTCGAGTGATTTGATTATTGTAGCTGCACGTCCTGGTATGGGAAAAACAGCATTAACCTTGTCGATGGCTCGAAATGTTTGTGTCGATCATTCAATTCCAGTTGCCTTTTTCTCTCTGGAAATGTCATCAGTTCAGTTGATCACACGTCTGATTTCTTCAGAGACCGGCCTTTCTTCTGAAAAACTTCGTACAGGAAATCTTGCCGATCACGAATGGAAACAATTAAATGTAAAAGTCAGCTCATTAGAAAAAGCACCTTTGTTTATCGATGACACGCCTTCATTATCGATATTTGATTTGCGTGCCAAGGCCAGACGATTGTCATCGCAATATGGGATCAAGCTCATTGTTGTAGATTATTTGCAGCTGATGACAACAGGCTCATCCAACAAATCAGGAAATCGTGAACAAGAAATATCTATGATTTCCAGAAACCTAAAGGCCCTAGCAAAAGAGCTAGACATCCCAGTGATTGCATTGTCTCAGCTGTCGAGGGCTGTTGAGACAAGAGGAGGGAGCAAGCGACCTTTGCTTTCAGATTTACGTGAGTCAGGTGCCATTGAGCAAGATGCTGATATTGTATCATTTATCTATCGTCCAGAGTATTACAAGATTGATGAATGGGATGACGAGGAACGTACCCCCTCTGCGGGTCAAGCAGAGTTTATTGTCGCCAAACACAGAAATGGTGGCTTGGATAATGTTCGATTAAAATTTGTTGCATCTCTCGGAAAATTTGAAAACTTAGACTCTTTTGATGCTCCTGTTGAGTTTGAGTCCAAAATCAATCGAGATCAAGAAGGCTCGTTTGACAGCCAAAGGACAAGCCCTGACGATGCTTTTGATCGTGACGATGGCGTTCCATTTTAAAAAAACACAACTAAGCGTGTTTAATAATCAATATATAAAGTAAAATTTACTTCACTTTATCCACCACAGCTTTAAAAGCTTCTGGGTGATTCATTGCGAGGTCAGCCAAAACCTTTCTGTTTAATGAGATATTGTTGGTTTTTACTTTTCCCATAAATTGAGAGTAAGACATGCCGTGCATCCGAGCTGCAGCGTTTATGCGTACAATCCAAAGCGAACGAAAACTTCTCTTTTTATTTTTTCGATCTCTGTAGGCATATTCCCATGCTTTTTCAACAGCATTTTTGGCAATTGTCCATACATTTTTTCGACGCCCAAAGTATCCTTTGGCGAGCTTTATCATCTTTTTTCTTCGAGCCCTAGAGGCCACTGCGTTTACTGATCTAGGCATTTTAACTTATTGTTTTTGAGGGAGGTAAGTGTCAATGATCTTTTAATACCAGCCTCTGTGTTATACACCAATTTTTACTTCAATCGAAGTTGTTGTTTCACATTTTCTGCATCTGCTTCATGAACCAAGGTAGAATGTGTAAGCTTTAATTTTCTCTTCTTTGACTTTTTGGTCAAAATATGGCTTTTAAATGCATGTTTGCGTTTGATCTTTCCAGTTCCGGTCAACTTGAAACGCTTTTTAGCACTTGATTTTGTTTTTTGCTTCGGCATGATTTCCGTATTAATTATTTTTTAGGATTCATTAACATGATCATCTTTTTCCCTTCCAATTTCGGGAGCTGCTCAACTTTTCCATACTCTTCTAGATCTTGAGCCAATCGTAGTAATAAAATATGTCCTTGTTCCTTAAATATTATCGATCGCCCCTTGAAAAACACAAACGCTTTTAGTTTTGCCCCTTCTTCTAGAAATTTTATCGCATGCTTCTTTTTAAAAGCATAGTCATGCTCATCTGTCTGTGGTCCAAAACGAATCTCTTTTAATACAACTTTGCTCGCTTTAGCTTTCAAATTCTTTTCACGCTTTTTCTGCTCGTATAAGAACTTTTTATAGTCGATGATTTTACAAACAGGGGGTGATGCGTTTGGAGATATCTCAACCAAATCTAACTCAAGCTCAAAAGCAATGCTCATCGCCTTTGCAATTGGATAAACCCCCATTTCAACGTTATCACCAACAAGACGTACCTCACTAGCCATGATATTATTATTAATCATGTGTGGGTCTTGTTTTATTACTCTGTGAGGACCTTTGCCCCTTCTTCTTCGTATGGCTATAACGCGCGTTTTACAATTTAAATTCTTTCACTTCTTCTTCAATGGTTTTTTCAACCAGTTGAACAAAGTTATCAAGAGACATAGCTCCGTGATCTTTCCCCCCTTGTTGCCGTACAGAAACCTTGGATTCTGAAACTTCTTTTTCCCCAATGATAATCATGTAAGGATATTTTTGGAGCTCAGATTCCCGAATTTTCTTTCCAATGGTCTCGTTTCGGTTGTCAACAAGGCTGCGAATTTCGTTATTTTCCAATAATTGAGAAACTTTTTCAGCGTATTTTTCATACTTATCACTCACACATAGGATATTCACCTGATTTGGCGTTAGCCAAACAGGGAAGTTTCCAGCAGTATGTTCGATGAGAATTGCAACAAATCTTTCTAAACTTCCAAAGGGTGCACGATGTATCATCACTGGCCTGTGAAGTTTATTGTCATTTCCTTTGTAGGTGAGATCAAATCGCTCAGGTAAGCTATAATCAACTTGAATCGTGCCCAATTGCCAGCTCCTTCCCAATGCGTCTTTTACCATGAAGTCCAATTTTGGGCCATAGAATGCAGCTTCACCTTTTTCGATAACATAATTGAGTCCTTTTTTTTGGGTAGCATTCATGATCGCCTGCTCGGCTTTGTCCCAATCTTCAACCTTTCCAATGTATTTATCGGGGCTGTTTGGGTCTCGAACAGAAACTTGAGCTGTGAAATCCTCAAAACCTAAGGAATTAAATACATAAAGGACAAGATCGATCACTGCTTTAAACTCATGATCTAGCTGATCGGGCGTACAGAAAATATGGGCATCATCTTGCGTGAATCCCCTCACTCGTGTGAGACCATGAAGTTCACCACTTTGTTCATAGCGATAAACAGTTCCAAACTCTGCGTATCGTTTTGGTAAATCACGATAACTCCAACTGCGAGAGCTAAAAATTTCACAGTGGTGAGGGCAGTTCATTGGTTTGAGCAGAAACTCCTCGTCTTTTGAAGGAGTTTTGATTGGCTGAAAGCTATCAGCACCATACTTTTCATAATGACCAGATGTTGTGTATAATTCTTTATGACCAATGTGGGGTGAAACTACCTGTTCATATCCAGCTTTTCGCTGTGCTTCTTTAAGAAAATGTTCTAATCTCTCTCTTAGTGCAGCACCTTTTGGCAACCACAAGGGAAGGCCTTGACCAACTTTTTTGGAAAAGGTAAACAAATCCATCTCACTTCCAAGTTTGCGATGGTCTCTTTTTTTGGCTTCTTCAACGAGTGAAAGATGTTCTTTCAATAAATTTTGTTTTGGGAACGAAATCCCATAAATACGAGTGAGTTGCGGTTTGGTTTCATCTCCACGCCAATAGGCACCAGCGATGTTTGTGAGCTTCACAGCTTTGATAAACCCAGTGTGAGGGAGGTGCCCCCCTTTGCAGAGATCTGTGAAGTTGGCATGATCACAAAAAGTGATTTCCCTATCTTCAAGATTTTCAATGAGTTCAGTTTTAAATTCATTTTTTTCATTTTGATAATAGGTCAACGCCTCCTTTTTGGAGACTGAGCGCATCATGAAGGCATGTTGCTCACGAGAAACTTCAATCATCCGTTTCTCAATCGCATCAAAATCTTTTTCTGTAACAGTATGACCAGCAGGATCGATATCGTAGTAAAACCCTTGATCGATAGCAGGACCAATTGTGAGCTTACATCCATGATAAAATTCTTGTAGAACTTGTGCAAGCACGTGCGCAGATGAATGCCAAAATGCTTTTTTGCCATCTGGATCGTTCCAAGTGTATAGAACCAAATTGCCATCGATTTGCAGTGGCGTATGCGCTTCAACAACTTGATCGTTGTAGCTTGCTGACAATAAATTTCTTGCAAGTCCGCCGCTAATAGAGTTAGCAATATCATGAGCTGATGTTCCTTTTTTCACCTCTTTAATCGCTCCGTCTGGTAGTCGAACTTTAATCATCTGTCATTTATCAAAGTCACAAAGATAATACGATTCAGGGCTCTTTCAATGGTAAATTTATTTTTCATTGAAGAAACCTTTGACAAGGAGTTTTATCCCTCTAAAACCATAAAGTATTGCAAGAGCACATGCAATCAATCCAACACCCAAAACAGGTATAAAAAATGGATGTTCTTCGTTGCGCACAGCCGAAGTATACATGACTGGACCTGTAAAGGCAAAAAGAATTGCGATAAAAAGACGAGAAATCCCTTTAGCAAGAAGCTCTTTATTCATACCCCCAAATGTTTTAGTACAGACCGAACACTTCCATGGATTTGCAACAATTTTATTGCTTTCTTTTCATCGACAGCTGATGATTCACGAACCATCCTAACTGCTCTTTCTTGTAGTTTTTGATTTGACAGTTGCATATCAACCATTCGACTGCCTTTGACGTGTCCAAGCTTGATCATCAAAACTGTTGAGATTGTATTGAGGATCATTTTTTGTGCTGTTCCAGCTTTCATTCGCGAGCTGCCAGTGATCACTTCAGGTCCAACGACTGGGACAATTGGGTGGTCTGCTTCTTCTGCTAGAGGGCTTCCTGGGTTGCAACTGATAGCTGCAGTAGTGATTCCTTTAGATTTACATACTTGGATAGCACCAACAACATATGGTGTAGTTCCTGAAGCAGCGATACCCACGACAGTGTCAAGCGTCGAAACGTGAAGGTTTTCCAAATCTTTCCATCCTTGATCAGAGTCGTCTTCGGCACCTTCAACAGCAGTTCGAATGGCACCATCACCACCAGCAATTAATCCAATCACATGGTCTGGTGAAACCCCAAAAGTGGGAGGGCATTCAGAGGCATCGAGAATTCCCAATCGCCCACTAGTGCCTGCCCCGAGGTAAATCAATCGACCTCCTTGTTGCATTTTGGGTAAAGTTACATCTATAAATAAGTTGATTTGAGGTAGGATTTTCTTCACAGCCTTTGCTACTTTTTGATCCTCATCATTGATGATAAGACTCAACTGTTCCACACTCATTTGCTCGAGGTTATCGTGGTTTGATTCGGCCTCTGTAATTTTAGTGAAGCTCATACACAAATGTAATTATTCGGCTGTAAATGGAAGTGAACTAGATTCAACCACCCTAAAATAACCCAATGCAATGCTTTCTTTTTCTGAACTGACAAAGTTACCTAGTAGGGTTGATGTTGCTGTTGCGAAGGGGCCGCCACCATTTTGTCCACTATGGCTCAATAAAATTTGCATATATGTAAAGAAGTCTTCGTCTATTCCTACCATGCGAATGACTACTTCCTCGTTTTTTGGAAACAAGTCGTCATAGAAAAAAGAGAAGGTAAATTGTTGTCCGTCATAAAAGCGATCTCTAGTTACAAAAAGGTTGTTGTACGAAAAATCGAAAAGGTAGTAGTTGCCAAGACCAGGGCGATCGGTCAATGTGATCAATGCCTCGGTTTCATTGCCACTAAAAAGTTGCCCATCTCCTTGCACTACACGATCAAATGTTCCAGAAAGAGTCAATTCTTCTGTAGCAGTGAAGAGAACTCCATCTACATCGACAACCAATTGATATTCTTTGTCGATAGTGATTTCAGTGACGTCAATAAGATATTCACCGCCCTCTGTGTGATTGGCAAACAGGACCTGATTATCGAACAATAAAGACACAGAGGCATTATTTACAGTGATGATATCGGCACTGTAATAGTCAGTTGTTTTGGTCACAAGCACACGAAGCTGGGCTGCACCACCGCCCTGTGGGCGGCTGAGCTCTGCATCAATAACGACTAGTTCAGGAGCTTTTGGAAGATCGACTTTGATCACATCTTCACATGAAACAAACAAAATACTAAGTAAAAAGACTATTTTTCTCATAACCAATCAATTCGATACATTATTGACGGTACGATTCCAAAAATTGAAAATCGTACAGCTTCATTTTGTTGCGTTTCCCTATTTTGACGAAAGTTGATACTTGCAGCATTTTTACGATTATAGACATTGTAGATGCCAAAAATCCAACTTCCATGTCGATTCTTTTTTGGGGGTCTTTTTAGTGTTGCTGATATATCCATTCGATGGTAATCTGCAAACCGATTGCTATTTCGCTTGCCATAATTGGGGACTCGAAGTCCTCCAAACTCATACTGACCAACGGGGTAGGTTGTCGGCTGTCCAGTTTGATGTAAGAAATTGGCATTAAAACTCCATTTATTATTCAATTGATAGCTTGCATTCACGCTCAGATCATGTCTTTTGTCAAATGCATTTGGGTACCAATTGCCATCATTGATGCCTGGACCTCCAAATGCTTGCCCTTCTGTTTTTTGCTCTGATTTTGACCAAGTGTAAGCCACCCAATATTGTAGTTTTCCAATGGGTTTTTTGACTAATATTTCTGCACCATACGCACGAACAATCCCTGGCACCGTCACTTGTTCCACAGCATCATTTGCAACCAAATCAGCACCATCTATATAGTCTAGTCGATTGATGACATTTTTATAAAATCCTTCAACCTCAATACTTTTTTGAGATTGTGTTTCTCTAACATAACCAATGGCCCATTGGTCGAGTTGTTGGGGTTTTAGATGTGGGCCACTCGGCGCCCAGATGTCAAGGGGTGTTGGGGAACTGGTGTTGGAAATCAGGTGAAGGTACTGGTTTAGGCGGTTGTAAGATGCTTTGAAAGCACTGTTTTCCATGGCATACGACAAAGTGATCCTTGGTTCGATATGGTTATAAGTTGCAGATGATTCATTTGCATTGTAGAAGCCTGTAGGAACTCCTTTTTCATAGATTCCCAATGAGCTGTTGAAGCGAGTTGACATACCATTTTCATAAGTAAAAAGGCCATCTTGTTTTAACCTTGTAAAATGATTAAAACGGATGCCAAACTGAAAAGAAAATGAGGATGAAAGATCTCGTGAAATATCTACATAAATGCTATGCTCCATCGCATATTTCTTTTGCAGCTGTTCAGCATTGATACCTGAGTCCAATCGAGCAGGTTCGATAGAGCCAGGGTTGAAGGTATAGTAAGTCGATTGCAGCCCAAAGTCAAGACTTGTTTTATCGTTTGCAAAATAAGAGAAATCATATTTTAGGTTGAGATTTTGAATACCAGAATCCCAATCAAAACCAGCAAAATCAAGCAACAAACCATAATAATAGTCACTGTAAATCAGCGATAGATTTGAAAATAAGCGTTGTGAAAACAGATGATTCCACCTCAAATTAAATACAGCATTTCCATAGGTGTTCACAAAGCTTTCGTCGACATTAAACACATCTCTTCCAAAATAGCCTGAGAGGTAGAGTTTATTTCGATCATTGATTGGAAAACTCATTTTTGTATTTAGATCGTAGAAATATGCACTATTCGGATTGTCAGTTAGTTTTAAAAATAAATGGGCATAAGTTCCCCTTCCACCAACGACAAAGCTTCCTTTGCCTAGAGGTCCCTCTGCAAGCAAGCGACTGGTTACGAGTCCAATACCACCATTGAGTTTAAACTCTTCTTTGTTTCCTTCCTTTTGATAGATGTTCAAAACAGACGAAAGTCGCCCACCATATTTGGCTGGGATGCCACCTTTATAGAGCCGCAAATCTTTAATCGCATCAGGGTTAAATACAGAGAAAAATCCAAAGAGGTGTGAAGAGTTGTAAATGGTAGCCTCGTCCAAAAGGATTAGGTTTTGATCAGCAGACCCACCACGTACATTGAAGCCAGAAGCCCCTTCTCCAGCACTTGTTACACCTGGGAGTAACTGAATGGTTTTGAGTACATCAGGTTCACCAAAAACAGCAGGTGTTTGCAGTACTGTTTTTGAAAGAAGGCGATTGACACTCATTTCAGGTTTTTTGATGTTGACTCTTTCTGAATTGTCAATCAAAATAACTTCATCGAGTTCCTCTGCTGCAGGAGTGAGCAGTATATTTTGTTTGATGTTTTCGTTTAGTGATATAGGAAACTGAAGTGATTGATAACCTAGATATTGTACAGTGATTGTGTATTCGCCACGTGGAACACTAAGGGAGTAAAAACCATAGCTATTTGTAACCGTCCCTGTATTGAGCTCATTGATGAGTATGGTAACCCCGAGAAGTGTTTCCTTGGATAATGAATCAGAAACATCTCCACTGATTGTGACTCGATCTTGAGCAGACAAAAATTGAAACAAAAACAAGAATAGGGTAACACAGCCAATATGGCGCATTTGCACAGCAATTTTGACAAATATACAACTAACTAGGTTTTTCGCTCACTCTTTTTTGCTTCCCAAACGCCACATAAGGATGCCACCTGTGATAAACATCCATATAGAATATGCACCTGCTGGCAGTCCCATTTCTAAGTTGTTGAGGATGGAGGTCGCAATAACAAAAGCCAGTGTTCCATTTTGAATACCACTTTCTATGGTGATTGTTATTTGGCTATTTCCAGCGATTCCAAACAGTTTGGCAGTAAGAAACCCAAGCCCCATTGTAAGTAAGTTGAGCAGCAATGTCGCAAGTCCAACTTCTTTCATTGCTTGTACCAAATTGTCTTTATTGGCAATAATGATGACCAGGAAAATAATAACAAATAGAACAGTAGAGGCAGTTCGCATGGGTTTTTCCATACTAAGCGCAAATGCTTCTTTTTGTTTTCGAATCATCATCCCGATAGAGGTTGGGATAATGGTAATCACCAAAATCTGCACCATGGTTTCCAATATGGGAAGTTGGATAACAACACCAGTGTTTCCAGTAAAATATGCTATGGCTTTCGATAACAGAACTGGAATGGTGAACACAGTAATGAGACTCGCTATGGCAGTCAATGTGACTGAAAGCCCAATATTTCCACGCGAAACCTGCGTAATCAAATTACTTGTTGGACCTCCAGGGCATACCGAAATGATCATTACCCCAATTGCCATTGAAGGATTGAGATCAAATAGCACAACAATCGCAAATCCGATGAGTGGAAGAAGCAATAGCTGATTGCATAAGCCAACCAGCACAGCTTTGGGAAAGGAAAATAATCTTACAAAATCCCCTGTAACTAATCCAAGTCCCATTCCGAACATTATAATTGCTAAAGAAATTGGCAAAAAGATTTGTCCAATAATAGTTGTGATGTCCATATCCCAATTGTTATGATGCTAAATGTAAGGATTGTTTTAACATCATTACAAGAGTCAACAATGAGATGTTTTTAAAGAAAAAAATTGATTTTTAAAAAATAGAATTTAGATCTAAAATATTTTGAGATTACAACTTTCTAATTACAAGTTTCACATTATGTAGATTTCTCAAGAAAATTCAACTTAAAAAACTCTCCAAATATTTAGAAAAACATTTACTCAAACAATTGATTTGTCAAGATTAGTTTTAATAGCATCTAAAAATTCTTGGGTGCTTAAATAATGCTCTCTTTTAAGCTTCTTTTCATGGATAAGTAATGCCAAATCTTTGGTCATTTTTCCGCTTTCTACAGTTTCAATGCAAACTCTTTCAAGCACCTCACAAAAATTAGACAAATCATGGTTTTTA
Organism: uncultured Bacteroidota bacterium; assembly: GCA_902631125.1. Lineage (GTDB taxonomy): Bacteria > Bacteroidota > Bacteroidia > Flavobacteriales > Flavobacteriaceae > UBA724. Next base: position 37,449 of record CACOXF010000005.1, on the reverse strand, counting down.
TCAAGCTTAGCGCGGTGAGCAAGCCCACGTGTCCATGCAAATATAGATGCGATTGGATTGGTAGAAGTTTCCTCACCTCTTTGGTGAAGGCGGTAGTGCCTAGTTACTGTGCCATGAGCTGCTTCAGCTTCCATGATTTCCCCATCTGGTGTAACCAGAGTAGAGGTCATTAATCCCAGTGACCCAAATCCTTGCGCTACTGTATCAGATTGTACGTCACCATCATAGTTTTTACATGCCCAAACAAATCCACCATTCCATTTCATAGCAGCGGCCACCATATCATCAATTAAACGATGCTCATAATAAATACTTGCTTCTTCAAATTTTGATTTGAATTCATTCTGATAAACCTCTTCAAAAATATCTTTAAATCGACCATCATAAGCCTTCATGATGGTATTTTTTGTACTAAAATATAATGGCCAACCTTTGCTGAGAGCTCGATTCATGCAAGAACGCGCGAATCCATAAATGGATGAGTCGATATTGTACATACTCATTGCAACTCCACCTTCTTGAAAATTATAGACCTCCCAACTTTGGGCTTCACTTCCGTCTTCTGGGGTAAAGGTCATAGTTAATTTTCCTTTTCTCTTTATGATAGTATCAGTCGCTTTGTATTGATCCCCAAAAGCATGACGTCCAATACAAATGGGTTTTGTCCACCCTTGTACATACCTAGGAATATTTTTCATGATAATAGGTTCGCGAAATACGGTTCCTCCGACTATATTCCGAATCGTTCCATTAGGTGAACGCCACATTTTCTTTAAGCCGAATTCTTTTACACGATTTTCATCTGGAGTAATCGTAGCACATTTAATGCCAACTTTATGCTTATTAATTGCATTGGCTGCATCAATCGTAATTTGATCATTTGTTGCATCTCTGCTCTCAAGTCCCAAATCATAGTATAGAAGCTCAACATTTAGATAGGGAAGAATCAATTGTTCTTTGATAAACTTCCAGATTATTCTTGTCATTTCATCACCATTGATTTCAACAACAGGATTTGCAACTTTAATTTTAGTCATGAGTTTTTTTTTGGTTGCGCAAATATACAACGTGAAAGACAAAGAGCATCAACGTTTTCAATACTATTCAGATTGATATAATATTATCAAAAAAATAAAGTAAAAATTGAGAAAAAAAAACCTCCCTGAAAGGAGGTCTTTAAAATCAGAATTTTTAATTCTTTTTTTCCTTGATTCGCGCTTTTTTACCTCGCAATTCTCTAAAGTAAAAAATACGTGAACGGCGTACTTTACCACGACTGTTCACTTCGATTTTTTGAATGGTTGGCAGATTGAAAGGGAAAATACGTTCAACACCAACTGTTCCAGATATTTTTCGAATTGTGAATGTTTTTGTGCTTCCAGTACCTTTGATTTGGATTACAACTCCTTTGAAGAACTGAGTTCTTACTTTTTCGCCTTCGCGAATCTCATAATAAACTGTGATGGTATCACCCGCTTGAAAAGAGGGAAATGATTTTTTCTCGACGAATTCGTCTTGAACATATTGTACTAAATGTTCCATGATTTTAGCTAAAAATAACTAAGAACAACATTCACGACCATCGCCAGCGGTTGAACCTAGGGGTGCAAAATTAGATATTTTTTTTTAGTTTGCAACTGTTCTTTTTTTTAATCTTAATACGACCAAAAATCATCAATTTCGATAAAGTGGGAACTGATACATCATCGTATAGTTCAAACCTACGCCCCAAGGACTGCCCTCAGATACGCGATTATAACCTGGAATATATAGATTACTGAAGTTGGTTACCTCCTTGTCATTCATCAAATAGTTCATCCGAACGCTTATGCCCATGTACAAGTTGATGAGCAGTTCTGTTTTAACACCTGCAATTATTTCAATCCAAGTCGCATTCAAATCATCGAATAAAAGGGGTTGATCGAGTGATTTGTATAAGTCTTCCGCCCAAAGGTGATCGAGCTGCCTGACTGCATAACCATTAAGCTGTTGGCTATGGGTACTTGTACCAAACCTAAAACCTGTCAGCAGCATATTCTCCATCCCTTTCCAGTTGTTGAATAAATTGAAATCAACACCTAGCTTGATGTATTCTCCACTGGTCTGAAAGTCAAGCGTCTCACTCACAACACGTTTGTCTTCCATTCCTACTTCTGCTGCGAGATAAAGCTTTTTTGTTATCCGATAATCTGCAGTGAGTTCTAGGCCTTTGTAGTCGTTTTCAATCATAGAGCGAATGGGTTTACTCATGTCGATACCAAAGCGGATGCTATATCGCTCTTTATATTTTGGAATGCTATCCTGAGCATAGCCAAAACAAACCACGAAAAAGAGCAAATAACTAGTGATATATTTTAACATGAGCAAGGGTGTCTACTAGGATTTCATTAGTTACAATTTCTATTGTGTTTATCCAACTTTGATTGCTGCTGATTTCGATTTCGTTGATGATAAATGTACTTTGAAACCCACAAGCGCGACTTAAATACATATCCTGTGTTTGGTAATCGATTAATAGTTCATCACTAATCCCTCCTGATATCATAAAAACAAAATCCATTTTATTAGAATTTATTTGAAAAGGAATCGCAATTGAATCCGTATTGATCAATTGTAAAATGGATTCATTTTCATTGTCTTTGACCCTTAAGGTGTCAACTGACTTGAGCTGACTTGGCTGGTTGGCATCATACAAGCGTAAGACAAGTTGTGGTGTTGATGGGTTTTCTACGTTGCAGACATCATCTGGTTCACAACTCTGGTGGAGCAACAGTATCAATAATAAATAGCGAAATTTATACATGGATTCCTTCCAAAAGTACAACATTTTCTACGTGTTGGGTGTGGGGAAACATATCGACAGGCTGCAGTTTTTTTATTAAGTAATGATTACTCAACAGACTTAAATCTCGTGCCTGTGTCGCAGAATTACAACTCACATATACAATTCGTTTGGGTAAGATCTTAAGCAATTGCTTGACGACATCTTTGTGCATGCCCTCACGAGGAGGATCTGTTATGACAACATCTGGTGTGCCATACGTTGCGATGAAGTCATCTGTAAAGACTTTTTTCATATCGCCTGCAGCAAAATCTACGTTGGATAATTTATTTCTCTTTGCATTTTCTTTTGCTGCAACAATTGCTTCAGGAATTGCTTCAATCCCGACAACATGTTTTGCTTCCTTTGCCACAAATTGAGCAATGGTTCCCAAACCAGTATAGAGATCATAAACGATCTCACTCCCAGTTAGACCAGCAAAATCCCGCGTGATTTTATATAACTCATACGCTTGCATTGAGTTGGTTTGGTAAAAAGACTTGGGTGTGATCCAAAAGCGCAATCCCTCCATTTCTTCTTCAATATATGGGCTTCCGGCATGTAAATTGACATCTAGATCATAGATGCTATCATTTGCTTTTTGATTGATAACATAATGCAGTGAAGTGATTTGTGGGAACTTGTTGATGATCGCTTCTAGCAAATCGTTCCTTTCTTCTATATGATTTTCAAAAAACTGAATGACTAGCATGATCTGTCCAGTGGATGCTGTACGAATCATCATGCTGCGCAACTGCCCTGATTTATTTTGGAGATCATAATAACTCATCCCTTTATCCATCGCATGTTGATGAATAAAATTTCGAATTTGATTCCCTGGCTCTTGTTGTAAAAAACATTCATCGATGTGTACAATCTTGTCCCACATTCGGGGTTTGTGAAACCCCAAAGCATTTCGATTCATTACTTCTCCAGATTCAATTTCAGCTTTGGTGAGCCATCGACTGTTGGAGAAGCTATACTCCATTTTGTTGCGATAATTATATTGTGACTTGCTGGGTACAATATTGTTCAGTGTAGGAAAATCAAAACCACAAATCTTTACAAAATTTTGATAGACCTCTTGTGCCTTGTGTTTCAGCTGTGCTGTGTATGAAAGATGTTGCCATTGACAACCACCACAGGTGCCAAAGTGATCGCATTTGGCTGATATTCGGTCAGGGCTTGGAACGAGTAACTTTTCAACTCGACCCTCAAAATAACTTTTCCTTTTTTTGTAAAGAAATACAGTAGCAACATCTCCAGGAACAGCCCCTTTGACAAAAACAACAATACCCTCATTTGTGCGTCCAATCGCCATGCCTTTGGCAGCGATACCGGTAATGCTTAACTCTATTGTTTGTTTGACTTTCATTTCGATTGCAAAAATAGATAGCATAAGTCAGACTTCATCAATTCAAATGCTTTATTTCATACTTAATTTTGTATGTTTATTGTATAAAATCTTATGACATGAAAAATTTATTATTTAGTTTTTTGACAATATACTACACCCTAATTTCATCCTTTTGTTATGCACAGGAAGATGAAAAAGACAGTGAATTGCAATCTGCTTTAAGTGGGTTTTCTTTTCGTAGTGTAGGTCCTGCATTTATGTCTGGTCGTATTGCAGATATCGCAATTGATCCGACAAATGAAAATGTTTGGTACGTGGCAGTTGGTTCTGGGGGTACCTGGAAAACCACAAATGCCGGAACAACTTGGACTCCACTTACTGATGATGAGTCCTTTTACTCAACTGGTTGCATCACTCTTGACCCAAACAACTCATCAGTTGTGTGGTTGGGTACTGGAGAAAATGTTGGTGGTCGTCATGTTGGAATCGGGCATGGGATTTATCGCAGTGCAGATGGTGGATCTTCGTGGCAAGATATGGGGTTGAAAAAATCAGAGCATATCTCAAAAATCATTGTTCATCCAAATGACTCAAACACCATTTGGGTGGCGTCGCAAGGCCCTTTGTGGAGCTCAGGAGGAGAAAGAGGCTTGTACAAATCTTCTGATGGAGGTAAAAATTGGGTGAACAAACTCACCATCAACAAGTGGACAGGTGTTACTGATCTTGTCATTGATCCAACCAACCCCGATATTCTTTATCTCGCAAGTTGGCAAAGACATCGAAACGTAGCTGCTCACATGGGTGGAGGCCCTGGAACCTCACTGTACAAGAGTTTTGATGGTGGCGAAACATGGGTTGAAATCGATAATGGTCTTCCATCTTCCAACATGGGTAAAATTGGATTGGCCATTTCCCCTATGAATCCAAAAATACTTTATGCAGCAATCGAGCTCGATCGTCGTAAAGGAGCTGTTTATAGATCATCAGACAGTGGTGGTAGCTGGATAAAAATGTCAGACACAGTCTCTGGTGGTACAGGTCCTCACTATTATCAAGAGCTTGTTGCTTCTCCTCATCATTTCGATCGTATTTATTTGATGAATGTTCGTGCGCTTGTTTCTGAAGATGGCGGAAAAACATTTTATACGATGAGTGAGGCCAATAAACATTCTGACAATCATTCATTGACTTTCAAAAATAATGATCCAAACTACCTCCTTTTTGGTACAGATGGGGGTATTTATGAATCCTTTGACGATTCCAAAACCTGGAAGTTCGTTAACAACCTTCCCCTAACACAGTTTTATAAGCTCGCAGTTGATGATGCAGCGCCTTTTTATAACATCTATGGAGGTACGCAAGACAACAACACTCAAGGAGGTCCCTCACGAACCTTTCGAACCAATGGTATATCAAATGCAGATTGGTATGTGTTGCTTGGAGGGGATGGGCATCAACCTGCAACTGAGCCTGGTAATCCAGATATCGTTTATGCACAGTGGCAGCAGGGAAACCTTTATCGAATCGACAAAACCACGATGGAGTCCATATATATTAAGCCTCAAAGTGGCGTAGGAGAGCCATACGAACGCTATAACTGGGATGCGCCTATCCTTGTCAGTCATCATGACCCTAAAAGATTGTATTTTGGAACCCAACGTATTTGGAGATCTGACAATCGTGGGGATAGCTGGACACCAATTTCAACAGACCTTACAAAGGATGAAGAGCGATTGGCTTTACCGATCATGGGTCGTCAGCAAAGTTTTGACAATCCTTGGGATGTGTATGCAATGTCAACCTACAATACGATTACATCACTTAGCGAATCAACATCAAACCCAAATCTTTTATATGCTGGTACAGATGATGGAATTATACAATACACCAATAATGGAGGGGATAATTGGACAAAAATTACTGTTGATAAGCTACCTGGTTCTCCGTCAACAGCATTTGTCAATGATATAAAGGTAGATCTTCACAATGATCAAGTGGCTTATGTAGCCCTTGATAATCATAAATATGGAGATTATTCGCCTTACCTCTACAAGACAACGAGTGGGGGAGAAAAATGGGTGTCAATCACAAAAGGAATCCCTGATGGAACGATGGTCTGGAGAATCGTACAAGACCACATCAACCCCAACTTATTGTTTCTTGCAACAGAGTATGGCGTTTATGTGAGTATGAATCAAGGTAGTGAGTGGCATAAATTTTCAACTGGTTTACCTACCATTTCAGTTCGTGATCTTGCCATTCAAAAAAGGGAAAACGATCTTGTTTTAGCGACCTTTGGGCGCAGTTTTTATGTGTTGGATGATTATAGCGCATTGCGCGATATCACAGCTGAAAGCCTACAACAATCGGCGATGCTATTTAAACCTCGAAAGGCACTTCAGTATCACCAAATTCGAGGGGGAACCTCTAGTCAAGGTGGATCATTTTATACTGCAGAAAATCCAAAATATGGCGCCATGTTAACCTTTTATCTCAAAGAGGGTCATATGACCCTGAAGACTTCTCGTCAAAAGGCAGAAAAGGATAAAAAGACAGCAGATATTCCATTCCCAGGTTGGGAGGCACTTGATGCAGAGAAAAATGAATCAAAACCACAGTTGATTTTAGTGATTGAAGATGAAGCTGGTGAAGTCGTTGATCGAATTTATGCTCCTCACAAAAAAGGAGTTCAGCGTGTAAATTGGGACTTAAAGCAGCCCTATATCAGCGTTGCAGATGCCAACGCAAAGCGGAAAAAGCTGAACGCTTTACGCTTGGATGTTGAACCTGGTAACTATACAGTGCGTTTGTATCAACAGATTGATGGCAAAATCACAGTAATTGCAGGGCCACAAACTTTTGAAGTGGAGCGCATCCGAAAAAATGTTTTAGAGAATCCTATTGCTGACCAGCGTGACGAGTTTATTGAGAAATTGGTTACTCTTGATAAAGCGATTGATATTGCAAATCATTCATTTAAAAAATCATCTAAACACTTAAAAACGCTTCTAAAGGCACTTCCTTATGTCGATAGCAGTCAGGAGGATTTGTCATCAAAGTTGCACAGTTTACGTGAGTTAATGAATGAAATCAATAGGTTGATGGAAGGTAGTTCGTCTAAGGCTGAAGTTGGCGAAAAGGATGATCTCACATTATCCTATCGTTTGTATTTTGCAGCAAGTGGGCTGTATGGCAACTCCTATGGACCAACGCCACTTCACATGAAAAGCTTTGAAGTTGCTGAGAACTTGTTTGCAGAAATCAATCCGATGATTACATCATTTGTTTCTGCAGTTGACGCTGTGTCATCTGAAATGGAAGCTGCTGGCGCGCCAGTTGTACTGGACTAGTCGTTTTGGAAATGATGTAGCAGCAAACCTATAACCAAGCTATAGCTATTGATACCTGCTGATTGGCTGTTTGCCTTTAGGTAGGTATCATAGCTTATTTTGAACAAGGGTTCAAAAGGATTTGTGTAATTCTGCCAAAACGCTGACAACTGTTGATACTGTTTTATGACACCTTTACCGATGTCTTGATAGAGTTGTTGGTGATCAATATCTTCTCTCTTTCTACATTCTGAAAGCGCATATCCCAAAGCAAGATGATAGCCAGCATATTGCATATATGCATTGTCGGATTTTATTGCTGCGTCGATTGCAATAAAGTTTGCCTCCTCTTCTGCTGCATAACCCAGCTGATGCGCAATCTCATGAGCTGCTGTTGTGAGCACTCTCAGTTTGGGTTGAAGCGTATTGACTTGTGCCTCAAGGGTAAAGGGATTTAAATAACCCCCATAGCCCATATAACTCAAGAGTAAACCAAAAGATGATTTTTTGATATTGGGGGTAGGATAACGGTGTTGCTTTTGAATCGCTTGCGCGGCAACACTAAAAATCTGCTTGTTAGAATAATTGATTTCAACTACAACACTATCATTTTGAGCTAGCTTTTCATGTAATTGATTTGTTTGCTGAATGAGGTGTTGTGTAAATACCTCTAATTTCTCTGACGAATAACGCGATGGTACATTGTTTTGAGCCGATAAAGGTGTCTGATGATAATTGAAACCCCACTGCAGATGAAACACAAAGAACAGAATCCCAAACCATCCCAGGGTTTTAATAAGCGTTGCACGAAGACGCAAGCGTTTGAAATAAAACAGATGCTTTAGAAAAAAGTAAAGACCAGTTGCATAGAAAACATCCCCAACTGAAAAAGGGATCCATGCTGTCAGTCTTAAGCTTAGTTGAGACAGCCATGCAAAAATTCCTTCTGTATAAAATTGATCAATAATATCAGGTGAGCGTCTAAACCACAGCAAAAACAACCATTGTGGAATGATTGAAATTGTAAAGAATCGATACCAACGCAATTCTCGACTTCTACTCCAATCCAACCACTTCAACCTCAAAAATTAGATTTGTTTGAGGTGGGATACCACGACCACCATTTGCGCCATATGCTAGTTCATAAGGTAAATAAAGGGTTGCTTTGTCCCCAACAGATAATAGCCGTAAACCCTCTTTAAACCCAGTAATCATTTGCGCATCATCATCGACGCGAGCAGGGATTGGCTGATAGGGTCGGTTGGGATTGTATATGTTATATGCTCTTGCAACATCCGCAAGACTGGTGTCTAACAAGCGTCCGTCCTCAAAATAAACAGCATAATGAGTCATTACAGTTTTATCTGTCGAAACTGCTTCTCCATCCCCTTCACTGGTAATCACAACTCCCAGACCACTGTCTGTGTATGTTGCAGATTGCTCCAGCGCTCCCAAGGCATCTCTCTTATCACTTTTCACTTTATCTTTTTCTAAAAAATAGTTTTCAAAAGTGGTAGCAGCATCAAACTTTTTGGCAACCCTTCCTTTGCGAATGATGGTAACGCCAATGATGGTATCGTTTTGCGCAATCGAATCAACAACCGATTGCCCATCTGTTACGCGACCAAATACTGTGTGTTTCCCATCGAGCCAAGGGGTTTCTTTGTGTGTGATAAAAAATTGACTCCCATTAGTGCCAGGACCAGCATTTGCCATTGATAAAACCCCAGGACCATCATGCTTTAGTTCAGGTACAATTTCATCATCAAATCTATATCCAGGCCCACCCTGACCAGTGCCAGCAGGATCTCCACCCTGTATCATAAAATCTTGAATGACCCTGTGAAAAATCAAGCCATCGTAGTAAGGTTTGCCACTATGGATAGAGTCAACTTGTGTGTTTGTGCCCTCTGCCAATGACACAAAATTTGCCACTGTCACTGGTGTTTGGTCATAAGTCAATTGCAATTGAATTTCCCCTTTATTGGTATTGACTTTGGCATAGATGCCATCCTCAAGCTTGGGAGAGCAACTTAAAATGGTTAAAATAATGATAGCTGTAAATAGATGTAAGATTTTCATGATGATTTATTTTGAATCAAAGGTATATAAATACGTGCAACTACGGGAGTGTATGGACCAATAGATGATCCATCACCTGAGGAACCATAGGCCAAAAAAGAGGTCAAGACGACTGAAGTTTCAATCCCAACAGGTATGTTTGGGAGTGACAAAACAATGCCTTGTGGTACATCTTGATTGGAGACTGGATTCTGAAAGATTTTCCAATCATATATTGGTTCTCCATTGAGGTGTTCGAAAAGAACATAAATTTTTTTAAGATTTTCTGGCGGAAGAATTGGACGATTCTTTGGGTTGCTGTAGCTGTAAAATATGCCATGTGGCGATTCTGAAAATGCAGACGTTTGAGATGTTAACCACTGTTCAATCACTTCAACCTCACGCGCTAGCCTCAACTGATTTTCTTGAACAGAATTTTCGATGTGTTGACTTTTTGATTGCTGTATCGGTTTACGTGCTTGCTGTTCAATGCAACTCAGCAGCGTAAACATCAAAAGTACACACACTACGCCCTTGATAAGTCTTCCTCGCATTGTTCTAATTTTTGGATCAGAAGTTTGTATGTGTCCTTAAGCGAAAGGTCCGACTTTCCGCCAGCAGCATTATGGTGCCCACCACCTGAAAAATTTTCACGTGCAAAATCATTGACAGAAAAATTTCCCTTCGACCTAAATGACATTTTTACAAAACCATCTGTCGGATGCTCAATCATCAATACTGCTAGCACACAATTTGAGATGCTCAATCCATAATTGACGATTCCTTCAGAGTCGCCCTTTTGAAAATTACATGCTGTGAGTTCTGCATGACTTAGGGGTATAGTAGCAGTACGTAAGCGTTCGTCGAAACGCAGATTGTTCAGCGCAATTCCCAAAAGTTGAAGCCTTCCCAAATGGGCAGTGTCTTTCACAAGACGACTAATCTCAGTTGGATTTGCTCCTTTTTCAATCAAATGCGCTACAACTCTATGCGTCGTTGGTGTCACTGACGGGAAGCGAAAAGAGCCTGTATCAGTCAAAATACCCAAATAGAGTGCTGTGGATATGTTGGCATCGATTTGTTCTCCACCACCAAGGCCTTCGATAATATGATAAAGCAATTCACAAGTCGAGCCCAATGATGGATAGGAAAATGTGAGGTCTGCAAAGTCATCAGGCTCTTGATGATGATCGATAATTATTTTTTTTGCAGTACTTTTTGTCACTTCAACACCAATCTCACCAATTCTTTTCAGCGTATTAAAATCAAGTGTAAAAATGAGATCTGCTTGTTCAATCAGATCTTTTGCATGGGTTGGATTTTCTTCAAAAATAGATACAGCAGAAGAGCCAGGAACCCATTTCAAAAAATCAGGGTATTGATTAGGACTAATCACCTCAACATGATGATTGTGTTGCAGAAGAAAATGCATCCATCCAAGACTACTACCTATGGCATCACCATCTGGGTTTGTGTGGGGGATAACGACGATGCTTTTTGGTGTATCCAAAAGCCCTTGTAGTTCCTGAATATTTTTGATTTTCATAGATTGCGAAGATACATAATGATTAGTTGTCAGTAAACACAGGACATTTTGTATTTTTGATTTTGCTTATTCATCATCAAAGTCTACACTGTGCGCATAAATTTTTTTAAACAACGAACCAATAGGCGATTTAATTATACGCCTAGGTACTACAAAGGCAAAAAGGACGAAAACCCCTTTGATTTTGATTCTACCTTTTCAAAATATAGAGACATCACTAATTCAAATGATTTTGGTGCCCATTGGCAAGCAGTAAGACAGCAGAGTCGGAACAGATCAAACAGAGGGTTTTCACGTCTCTTCTTTATCATCCTAATCTCACTTACCCTTATTGCTTTGTATATCCTTGACTTTGATTTGTCTATTTTTAAAAACTAGAAATGCCTGATATCATTTCTTTACTGCCAGACCATGTAGCCAATCAGATTGCTGCTGGTGAAGTTGTTCAACGACCAGCTTCGGTTGTAAAAGAACTTTTGGAAAATGCCATCGATGCTGGGGCTACTTCTATCAAACTCATTATAAAGGATGCTGGCAAAACAATGATTCAAGTCATTGATGATGGAAAAGGGATGACAACAACAGATGCTCGACTTTGTTTCGAGCGTCATGCCACTTCCAAAATCAAGAAGGCAGAAGACTTGTTCTCGATTTCGACTAAAGGGTTTCGGGGAGAGGCCCTGGCTAGTATCGCTGCGATTTCGCAAGTACGTATGCGTACAAAAACGAAAAATGATGATGTTGGAAGTGAAATTATTATCGAGGGTAGTGAGATCAAAGATCAGCAAGCTGTAGCTGCCGAAACAGGCTGCTCGATGGCTGTTAAAAATTTGTTTTTCAACATCCCTGCAAGACGAAATTTTTTGAAGTCAAACAACGTAGAGCAGCGCCATATCATTGATGAGTTTCAGCGTGTGGCGTTGGTTCATCACCAAGTGCGATTTGAGTTTTACAGCAACGACACCATCCTTTTTCAGCTTGAACCTACAAAATTACGCCAACGTGTTGTACAGGTGTTTGGTAAAAACACCAACGAAAAATTGGTGCCTGTGCAAGAGTCAACCGATATCCTGAACGTAAACGGATTTATTTTTAAACCAGAATTTTCAAAAAAATCAAGGCAACATCAATTCTTTTTTGTTAACGATCGTTTTATCAAAAGCCCCCATCTTCATCATGCAGTAATAGCAGCATTTGAGGGTCTTTTGGCACCTGGGATGCAACCTGGGTATATGCTGTATTTGACTGTTCCAACTGACACTATCGATGTCAATATTCATCCTACAAAAACAGAGATCAAATTTCAAGATGATCATTCGTTATATGCCATCATCCGATCTGCTCTGAAGCATAGTTTGGGGCAATTTAATGTTAGTCCTGTCCTCGATTTTGATCGCAATCAATCCTTTGATGTTCCTCTAGGCAATAAGCCTCCGAATCAATCACCAAGCATTCATGTCGATCGAAAATTTAACCCTTTTGATGAGAAACAAAAAGAAACGTCACGGGAACCTTTATATGAAGGTTTGCAAAATATTGATTTACCCAATCGAGACAGTGAGAAGATTTTTGACAACAATGCAAGAGAGAGTGAATTGCCATGCTTTCAGCTACAAAAAAAATACATCGTCGCAAAAAGATCTTGGGGTCTAATTCTTGTGCATCAACAGCGTGCGCACGAGCGTGTTTTATACGATTCTTTTCTTCGCCAATTTGAAGACAGAAGTGTTCCTTCTCAGGTTTTGGCGTTTCCTATCCAGGTGGATATGAACCAACAGCAGTTTGCCGAATTCAGTCCTCATCAAAAAACTTTGGAGCTCATGGGTTTTTCGTTTGGAAATGCAGATGCCAACGCTCTGGAAATCACTGCAATCCACAACAGCTTATCGCTCGATTCAGTTCCTGATCTATTATCTAATTTTCTGGAGGAGGTCGAAAAAGACCCATCGATAATTGGTGTAAAGCTCAGTCGATTGTTAGCAAAAACAATGGCAAAACATGGCGCAATTCGCTCAGGGGCAGACTTGCATCAGCATGCTCAATCTCGATTGATAAAAGATTTATTTTTATGTAATGAGTCCTCGAGATGCCCAAATGGAAAACTTATATTTGTCTCGATGACCACTAAAGATTTGGAAAATAAACTGAACGTATGAGATCCCTTCCTGATATTGTAAAACAACTGATCATCATCAATGTTTTGTTTTTCTTGGGTTCTATGAGTCTGGGAAATACAGCATACGATCTACTCGCTTTGCATTATCCACAAAACCCAAAATTTTCACCTTGGCAAGTTGTAACCCATATGTTTATGCATGGAAGTATAAATCATATTCTTTTCAATATGTTTGGACTCTGGATGTTTGGGGGTACGCTAGCCCAAATGTGGGGTAGGAATAAGTTTCTATTTTTTTACTTGTCAACTGGTCTAGGGGCAGCAGCACTTCAACTTGGGATCAATTATTTTCAAATTAGCACAGTCATGGGGCAACTCGTGGAAGCAGGTTATTCTGCAACTTCTTTGACAGAGACATTGCAATCTGGACAGTACAATACAGCGTGGTCGAATGATATTTCGCAAAACCAACTCAGTCAACTCCTAACGTCATTTAATATGTCAATGGTTGGTGCTTCGGGGGCGCTATATGGAATACTTGTTGCCTTTGCTTTCTTGTTCCCCAACACAGAACTGATGATTATTTTTCTCCCCATTCCGATCAAAGCAAAATATTTTGTCCCCATTCTTCTCGCAAGTGATCTCTTTTTTGGTTTTAGCTCCTATTCACTTGGTCCAATCGCTCATTTTGCTCATCTTGGTGGTGCTGTAACTGGGTTCATTATGATGTGGTATTGGAAAAAACAACAGTTCAACAACAATCGCTGGGATACATGAATTTCTTTGATCAAATGAAATATCGATACCAGACTTTTGGCGTGGTCGAGCGATTGATTGTTATCTTGGTGGCATGTTTTGTGTTTCCTTTTCTGCTTCGAACTGTCTTTTATCTGTTTTCTGCTCCTTTTGATCAGTATTTCACTTGGGTTGAACTCTCCTCCAGCTTTGATGATTTACTTTTTCGACCTTGGACCTTGATAAGCTATGCCTTTTTCCATGGCGATTTTGGACACATATTATGGAATATGATTCTGCTCCATTTTGCAGGTCGAATGATGGTTAATCTGTTCAAAACCAATCTCTTTATAAACACCTTTTTTCTAGGTGTTTTGATTGGAGGAATAACCTTTGTTTTAAGCTATAATTTTTTTCCTGCTTTTCAAGGCCAATCACCTCGATTGATTGGGTCATCGGCAGGGGTGATGGCTGTACTTATTTTTATGTGTAGTTATATGCCATATAAAGATGTCAGGATATTGGTGTTCAATATCAAATTGATTTATATTGGATTGTTTTTTGTTGTGTTAGATTTGATTCAAATTCCTGTCAGTAACGCTGGGGGTCACCTTGCACATTTGGGTGGTGCGATGACTGGCTATATCTACCAAAGAAATATATCACAAGGGAACGATATAGGGCAAAGGATTTCAAATATTGCCTCAAATTTTTCATCATTATTCTCTTTCAAAAAGACAAAGTTTCGCAAAGTATATAACTCAACAAAACCCAAACCCAAACAAAATAAATCTGAAGTCGATCAAGCAAAAATTGACGCAATCCTTGATAAAATCAGTCAGTCAGGATATGCAAGCTTGACAAAGGAGGAAAAAGATCTATTGTTTCGGGCGGGTAAATCTTAGTCTGTAAACTGAAAGAAGCTAAATACACAACTCCCATATTTCCTCGATTCTTTGTGTATCATATCCGAGCTGAAATCAATTTGCTCTGTATGCTCAAAAATAAACCAACCTTCTGGACGTAGGAGTTTTCGTGTTTCAATGATTGCTTTGATAGTTTCAAATTCTTCTATGCCATTGTTATAAGGTGGGTCTGCAAAGATGACGTCAAAATCATTCATACATTTGCTCAGATAATTCTTTGCTGTAATGCGAATGGATCGAATTGGAAGGTCTAAATCCTTAGCTGTATTTTCAACAAACAATGCGCACGCTTGGTTTGCATCCACTGACGTGACAGATGGGCAGCCTCTTGAACAAAACTCAAATCCTATACTCCCTGTTCCACTGTATAGATCTAAAACGTGAGTTGATTCAAAATCAATTTTGTGATTGAGTATGCTAAAGAGTGCCTCCTTTGCACGATCTGTAGTAGGCCGCACAGGAAGATCTTTTGGGATTCTTATTCTCCTACCCTTATGATGGCCAGCTATAATTCGCATGTTGGAAGCTCAGTCAACAACGTATGGGTATGAGGATGTAAGAGAGTTGAACTCAATTTGTTCGACCTGTTTGATGGGGTGAAGAAGCTGGTTTTATGGATGTATTTAGACAACAATTGATGTGTCTTATCACCACCTTTTATTTGGCCACTCATCAATAGTGTTGTTTGATTGAGTGCAAGAGAGTTGTTTTTGGCAACTGCCATCGTGTAATACAGTACATCTTTTTCATTGGTACAATTGAAGGCATTGTAAAATTGGAGTTTCCCTTTTTCAAGTAAAAAATAATATGCCAAATCATACTGTACATGAACAAACCACAAGGGTTGGGTATTTTCAGTATTTTCTTTTGATAAAATTTCGAGCAATAAGCTGCTGCAGTGGATATAAGAAAACTTTCCAAATGATTCGAGAAGCATATTGTTTACATTAACGTAGGGGATGTAAACATTCACAATTTGGGTCGATGATATGTCATCAAACGATACATAGTCTTGTTTTCTGATATCTGCATGATTTTCGAGGTATGTTGCTTTTTTGTTTTTGTCAAAAAGGGGGAGAGGGATAAAAGAAGATAGGTTGTTGACAAAACACACACGAATATCTGAATACGATTGCTCAACTATTTTCTTTTCGTTGAGGTATTTGTGTACAAGTTGATGCAAGTCTTCTACGGGTGAATGATCGACGAAATTGTGGGACGAAAGATCAACAATAGTTTTGTTGTCTGCGTCAGATATTAAATGAGAAAGTCCATTCCGATTGATTAGAATGTACAGTCTATTTTGTTTGTCAGAATATGTATTATTCTTCTGCTGAGTCATAGGTTGTTGGCCAGTTTCCGCTTGTGCTAACTTGGGTTAAGGAACCAAGCGTAATTTCAGGGCCATTCACACCATCAACAGAAACCACATCCTTTTCAAGAGCAACTAAATATTTGTCTTGATCGTAAAGAATAACGTCTTTACTTACCTTGACTTCAAATACTGGTAGGCGATAACCATTGTTGTCCAGTATGTCAGTTTTTAAACTAAAGCGTTTGTCTTCTTGCCCTTTAACAGGAACATACATCATATTTTTATATCGTTCTGAATTTCCAAACAGGGAATCTTTCACAGTGGCAAAGCCTAAGGTGTCAATGACAATTACTTCGCGAAGCATATCAATACGATAGACTCTGTCAAACTCCAAGTAGCTAGAGTCTCTTTTTTGGGTGAGTGTGTACTGAGCAGTGTCTACGAAAGCGACGAGGCTATCGAGGTTATCGCTGTAATACCCCAATACATCCTTATGGGCTGCTTGCGCATTTCCAATATCTTTAAGATTCGAAATGACTTTAGCATACCTTTCGGTTTTGGTCTTGTTGAATGAAATGGGGCCATTTATGGAGTCATAAATTTTATAAGCGAAAAAGGCACATAAAATCCAGAGTAGTGCTTGTATGCCGATTTTCATGATTATAAATTTGTATGCAAACAAATCTACAATTTTTTTTGAATAGATAAAGCAGAAAAGAACTTACATTTACAGTCCACATAAACCTATGAGTATCCAGCTTCACATTTTAAACGAATTTCCGTTTAAGCCAACGTCCGACCAAATCGATGCAATTAATAAGTTTTCTGATTTTATAAACGACAACACATCCTCCAAAATATTTTTAATAAAAGGCTATGCAGGAACTGGAAAAACAACCTTGATCGCATCTTGGCTAAAGCCCCTACAAAAAACAGGGTTTAAGCCAGTCTTAATGGCACCAACTGGCAGGGCTGCAAAGGTGATGTCGACTTATGCCAAAACCAAAGCTGTTACCATTCATAAAAGAATTTATTTTGCGCAGCAAGGCAAGCAAGGAGGGATTCACTTTAAGCTTCAGAAAAATAAGTTTAAAAAAGCTGTATTTATCGTCGACGAAGCCTCAATGATCGGAGATGAAAAATCTTCAGCCAAACTCTTTCAAAATGGATCACTACTGCAAGACCTCATTCAATACGCACATGAGGGGTTTCAATGCAAGCTCGTTTTTGTTGGAGACACTGCTCAGTTACCCCCTGTCAAGCAAGAATTAAGCCCTGCAATAGATCAAGATTATTTGTCATCATTTTTTTCAGTAGATGTTGCTGAAGCTCAGTTGTCTGAGGTTATTCGGCAAAATGCGATGTCAGCAATACTGATCAATGCAACAAAGCTGAGAAAACTGATGAATAACGCTACTATTGATCCATTTAAATTTAGCATTCATGGCAAAACCGATATCACTCATTTGCAAGATAGTTTTGACATTCAGGGTGCATTGGAAGATGGGTATAGGGATGTTGGGCGAACAGAAACCACAATTATTGTGCGTTCAAACAAGAGAGCATATCTATATAATCGTGAAATTCGAACGCAAATTATGAACTTGGAAAATAACTTGGCAGTTGGCGACCTTTTGTTGGTGGTGAAAAACAATTATTTCTGGCTCTCTAATGAAAGTCAAGCAGGGTTTATCGCCAATGGTGATGTGATAGAGGTGCTACATATTCTCTCTTTTCAGGACCTTTATGGATTTCGATTTGCAAGGGTTCATGTGCAGTTGGTCGATTATCCAGATCAAGATTCTTTCGACACTATTTTGATATTAGATGCCTTGAATGCCGAAGGTCACGCATTGACCTATGAGCAGTCAAATGAGCTATACAATAAGGTACGACAAGACTATGCACATTTGCCAAAATACAAGCAATACACAGAATTAAAGAAAAACCCTTTTTTCAATGCTCTGCAAGTTAAATTTGCTTACGCTTTAACCTGTCATAAAGCACAGGGTGGGCAATGGAAACGTGTTTTTATCGAAAAGCCATATCTCCCAGAAGGACCCTCTTTAGACTATTATCGTTGGCTGTACACAGCAATTACAAGGGCTTCTGAACAACTATTCCTCATTGGTTTCAAAGAAGAAGACTTTCTCAACGATTGATTTATCGTAGTTTTGTGGTATGAAAGTTATTGCTGCCATTCCTGCACGATACGATGCCAGACGATTTCCTGGAAAACTCCTGGCAGATTTGTGTGGTAAGCCTGTGATTCAGCACACCTATGAAAAGGTGCATCAGTCAGCTTTATTTGACCGTGTCATAATTGTAACAGATAGCAACGACATTGCATCTGTAGTCACTGGCTTTGGGGGTGATGTGATTCGCAGTCAAAAAGAGCATGACTGTGGTAGTGATCGCATCGCTGAGGCAGTTCTTGACCTCGACACTGACATTGTGATCAATGTGCAAGGAGATGAGCCATTTATTCGTCCAGAGGGATTGTCGTCTTTAATTGAGATTTTTAAGTTGGATCAAAATAAAGATATTGATCTGGCGTCATTGATGATTCCAATCAGAGAAGAGATAAACAATCCCAATGTTGTAAAGGTCATCACAGACATGAGCAATCGTGCGTTGTACTTTTCACGATCTGCCATTCCTCACCAGCGCAATCAGGAAAATCATGCGACTGTCTATAAGCACGTTGGGGTATATGCATTTCGTAAAAATGCACTCATCGATTTTTATCAGCATGACGCAACTCCTCTTGAGAAGGCTGAAAAAATTGAAGCCATTCGCTACTTGGAAATGGGAAAAACAATTCAAATGGTTGAAACTGAATTTGAGGGCGTTGGAATCGATTCTGCTGAAGACCTCGAACGTGCCAAAAAACTAATGACCTAAACCATGGTGTGATATACACTTTGTACATCATCGTCTCCTTCAATTTTCTTTAGTAATTCTTCCACTTCTTCCGTCTGCTCTGGCGACAGTGACTTTGTTGTTGTGGGGATACGTTCAAATCCTGAAGAAAGTATGGGAATATTTCTTTGTTCAAGTTCCTTTTGAATGGCACCAAAATTTTCAAAAGAGGCGTAAAGCAAAATCCCATCATCATCGGTAAAGACTTCATCAACCCCATGGTCGATTAACTCTAATTCAAGTTCCTCTACATCTAAACACTCAGGAGAAATTCGAAAGTTGCAGGTGTGGTCAAACATAAACTCAACAGATCCAGAAGTACCTAAATTCCCATTATACTTGTTAAAATAACTGCGAATATTGGCAACAGTTCTGTTATTGTTATCTGTCGCGGTTTCAACTAAAATTGCAATGCCATGTGGCCCATACCCTTCAAAAAGTACTTCTTTGTAGTTTTCTGTACTTTTATCAGATGCACGTTTGATTGCACGCTCAATATTGTCTTTTGGCATATTGGCGGCCTTGGCGTTTTGAATCACTGCTCGCAGGCGAGAGTTGGTTTCTAGATTGGGTCCGCCATTTCTGACAGACATCGCAATGTCTTTTCCAATTCGCGTAAATGTTTTGGCTATTGCCGACCAACGCTTCATTTTTCTTGCTTTGCGAAACTCAAATGCCCTTCCCATGCCTGCAAAGATAAAAAAGCCCTGTAAGTTTATGCAAGTACAACAATATGAGCTGATGTACTTATTGTTGAGAAATCAATTGTCCGTTCAGCACGACTTTAATTACAATCTTATTTTTTCAAGCCCTGCAAGGAGTTATGGAGAACGTCATCACACTGAAAACGAAGATGTTCAGGTAATTTGTTATGTCTTGGCAGCGCCACAATTAAGCGATCATTGTTGCTGGCATACACTTGCTTGTAGATGGGTTTTGAGTTAACATGAAGACCATTGACAAGTTGAAAAATAAAATCATCATGATGGATTAAATCTGTACTCCCCAAATGAAAAATCCCCCATAAATTTTGATTGATGATATAGTGAAGTTGTTGGGTAACAAAATAATCTGTTGTGAGATTCATAACAGTATTCGGAAAAATCTCATAGGGGATTTGTTCCTCAATGGCATTTTTAAGCTCTAAAATTCTTGGCGTATTTGCGCCAAACACCATTGGCAAACGTGCAATTACCCAACTAAAAGGAGGCATTCGCATAACCTTGTTTTCGATTTTGATTTTAAGAAGACCATAGATACTTTCTGAATAGGTCTTATCGTGTTCATAACTAGGGTAATGCCAAAAACCATCAAAGACATTGGCAGATGATAAAAAAATGAGTTTTGAGTCGTGTTTGATGCTGTAGTCTATAATTAAATCATGCGCGATAAACTGCTCTTCAGCATCGCCTCGAAGGCATGAGATGATAATGTATGGCTTGACTTTTCTTAAAATTCTTAGAGGAGAATCCTCCCGAAAGTCGTAATGATAATATCTCTTATTGTTTTCAAATTTAGTTTGGTTGCAGTAGGTGCCATAAACGTCCATATATGGATGCAACTCTTTAAAGAGTGCACGACCCAAAAAACCACTTCCACCGAAAAGCAATACGTGTTTCATGATCTACGGTAAAAAGGTAGTGAGGTAATTGTAGCCAGAATCGATTTATTTCGAATGACGACCTGTATGTTGTTTCCGACAACTGCATGCTTTCGATCAACATAGCCCATACCAATTCCCTTTTCAAGAGAAGGTGATTGTGTGCCAGATGTTACTGCACCTATATTGTTTCCATCAAAATCTGTCAAAGCGTAGCCTTCTCTTGGAATTCCTCGCTCGTTGAGGACAAACCCAACTCTTTTAGTATTTGTGCCTGCTGCTTTCTGTTGCTCAATGATGCCTTTGCTGACAAAATCTTTGGAAAATGTAGTGCACCATCGCAAGCCAGCAGCGATAGGAGAGGTGCTATCATCTATGTCATTTCCATATAAACAATAACCCATTTCAATTCGAAGGGTGTTTCGAGCAGCTAAACCACATGGTTCTGCACCATTATTGATTAGAGAATTCCAAATTTTTTCTGAATTCTCATTGGGAATGTAAAGCTCATAACCACCAGAACCTGTGTAGCCTGTCGCAGAAATCAGAATATTGTCAACTCCAGCAACTGTGCCATGTGTGAAGCTGTAAAAAGGAATTTTTGCAATAGTAGCCTCTGTGAGTGTTGCCAGTATCGAGGTCGCTTTTGGACCTTGTAGCGCTAACAAACTCCACTGATCAGACTGGTTTTCAAGTGTTGCTCCAAATATCTTGTTATGGGTCAACAACCAGTTCCAATCTTTTTCAATATTTGCTGCATTGACAACAAACATATAACGCTGCTGATCGACTCGATAAACGAGTAAATCATCGAGAATCCCTCCTTTTGCATTTGGCAAATAGCCATATTGCGTTTGTCCGATATCTAAACGTTCAACATCATTACTAAATACATGTTGAATAAGGTGAACAGCTTGAGGTCCACTGATCAAAAACTCCCCCATATGCGAAACATCAAAAAGCCCAGCTCGCTTACGAACAGCATGATGCTCGCAAACAACGCCTGTGTATTGCACAGGCATTTCAAACCCAGCATATGGAACCATCTTGGCTTGAAGTGCCAAATGACATGAATGAAGTGATGTTTTTCTCATTTGGATTTTTTCAAAAATAGGTTGATTTTGCTTATTTTGGACAAAATGTTAATAATGTTTAGACTTTCAATTACATTCTTTTTTTTGACAATTTTCATTCTTCACTCGCAGCAAAAGGAACTACCAGCTCTTGACCCCATTTTTCATAAAGAACGCAGGCAAATGGTACTTAAACAACTCCCTCCAAATAGCATTTCGGTTATTTTTTCTGCCCCAATTCGAAACAGAGCCAACGATGTTGATCACCCATATCATCAAAATCCAAATTTTTTTTACCTCACAGGTTTCCAAGAAGCACATGCAGCACTTGTATTGCTTGGCACCCCTATGGATGTTGAAGGTTCGTCCGTGCAAGAAATTCTCTTTGTTCGTGACCAGGACCCATACTATTCGCTTTGGGAAGGAGATATTAAAGGACCAGAGGCAACTCAAAAAGATTATGCAATTGATATGGTGTTGAGCAACACCAAGTTTAAGTCCTTCGTGTCTTCTTTACAAGGGATAAATAACATCAACCATTTTCCGTTTTTTGATGATGTTCGTGATCACCGGAGAAATGAAAATGATCTGTTTTCACTTCTTACTGCCTTTAAAGGCTTCATCTCTGAGCAATTGGATCTATCTAAACCTGAAGACAACTCACTCATAATAGACCAAGAATATTTGCCAGACGTTATTGGGTCATTAAGGGAAATCAAAACAGCAAAAGAAATTGAAATACTCAAACAGGCTGTGGCAATGTCAGCCATTGGGCAAGTTGAGGTTATGAAAGCCATTCATCCAAACATATCCGAGCGTGAACTTCAGGGAATACATGAATTTATCTTTAAAAAATATGGCGCAAAGCATGTTGGCTACCCCTCCATTGTTGGAGCAGGTTTACATGGATGTGTACTTCACTACACAGCAAATTCTGCCGATCAGGTAGGCAATCAACTTGTGTTGATGGATGTAGGAGCCGAGTTTCAGAACTACACTGCAGATGTAACACGAACCATTCCAGCCAATGGAAAATTCACCAAAGAGCAGGCTGAGATTTACAACATTGTACTAGCAGCGCAAAATGCAGGTATAGAAGCCTCAGTTGTAGGGGCTTCATTTTTTGAACCCCATCGAGTCGCTCGATCGATTATTCAACAAGGGCTGATTGATCTTGGAATTATCAAGTCTGAAAAAGAAGTTCGCACCTATTTTCCTCATGGGACATCTCATTATATTGGCCTAGATGTGCATGATCCTGGTACGTATGGACCTCTTCGATCCAACTCTGTCATTACTGTTGAACCTGGGATTTATATCCCACCAAATAGTCCATGCGATCCAAAATGGTGGGGTATAGCCATTCGTATAGAGGATGACATATTGATTACGAACGAGGGACCTGTTAATCTATCTGCAGCTGCCCCAAGAGAAATTGAAAAAATCGAGGCAATCACTGCACAAAGCAGTCCTCTAGATCAGTTTGTATTACCATCGTTAGACAGCGTTGTCGATTAAATATTCTTTGAGTTCACTATAAGAAGAAATAGCTGTTTTTTCAGGGATACGATCTAATATTTCTTCGATTTGTGGAGGGACGTTGACTTTTGTTTTGATTGCTTTTTCAACGACATCCAAAAACTTGACAGGATGTGCAGTCTCTAAAAATACGCCATAATAATCTGCATTGTTCTCAAAGTATTTTTGCAAGCCCAAGTATCCAATAGCTCCATGGGGATCTGCCACATAGCTGTAAATTTCATAGATTTCTTGCATTGCTTTATGTGTTTCTTTGTCAGAGAAAAAGTAAGAAGAGCAAACATTTTTTAGGCGATATAAGTCTTGGTTAAAGAGTTTGTTGATTCGATCAAAATTACTTGGGTTTCCAACATCCATTGCATTTGAAATGGTTTGCATTGATGGTTGTGGATCATATATTCCAGTTTCCATATACCTGGGAAATGTATTGTTTTGATTTGTGCTAGCGACAAAATGTGAAACGGGAAGTCCTAATTCTTTGGTAATAAACCCAGCACATATGTTTCCAAAATTTCCACTTGGAACAGAAAAAACAATCGGGTTTTTCACTTTTCGCTTCATCAATTCTTGAACTGCGAAAAAGTAATAAAACGATTGGGGTAGCCATCGCGCAACATTGATTGAATTCGCAGAAGTCAAATTTCGGTGGGGTTTTAATGTTTCGTCGAGAAAAGCAGTTTTAGCCATTTCTTGACAATCATCAAAAACACCATCAACTTCTAATGCAGTGATATTCTGACCTTGTGTTGTGAGCTGAAGTTCTTGTATATGACTGACCTTTCCCTTTGGGTATAAAATCACCACCTCAACACCAGGAACACCCAAAAAACCACTTGCAACTGCACCTCCTGTATCACCTGAGGTCGCAACAAGTACAGTAACTTTTTTATCAGAATTTTGATTGAAATAGCCTAGGCAACGCGCCATAAAACGACCACCAACGTCTTTGAAAGCCATTGTTGGTCCATGGTAGAGTTCTAGTGCGGCAAGGTTTTGACTGAGTTCAACAACTGGAAAGTCAAAACATAAAGTGTTTTCAATAATTTTTTGTAATTCGTATTTGGGAATCTCACCACCAACAAACTGCTCGATGACATGTAAGGCAATTTCATGATGACTTATTTGTAGGAAAATATCCCAAAAAGAGTCATCCAGTGCGTCGATTTGTTGAGGAAAATAAAGACCTCGATCTGGTGCAAGTCCAAATCGAACTGCCTTTTCAAAACCAACTGCCTTAGCATTGTTGTTCAAACTAAAATATTGCATTTTAATTACAGAATTTTTACACCTTTGTTATTGATAGAACTGATGTATGTGTTATAGGGAACTTCAATTTTATCATAAACTTTCTGCATGGCCAATCCCACATTTTTTGCTGTAGTCATACCTTTTGATAGTGCAAATACAGAAGGTCCAGAACCAGAGATTCCAGTTCCAAGTGCACCTGCTTCATTTGTCGCCTTTTTGAGTTCACCAAATCCAGGGATGAGTATAGACCGTGCTGGTTCGACGATATGATCGACTAGAGATCGGCGGATCAACTCATAATCTTCCTTAAATAATCCAGTGACCAAAGCACCCAAGTTTGCTGTTTGTGCCACTGCTTGTTTGAGGTGTAGTTTTTCGAGCAAAACAGCACGCGCATCAGCAGTTTTAATTTCAATTTCTGGATGGATGATCGTGATAACCAATTCCAGTGGCGAATTGAGGGTAACAACGTCTAGTGGATTTAGGCTCCGAACAAGGGTAAATCCACCCAACAAGACGGGTGAAACATTATCAGCATGTGCAGTACCACAGGCAACTCGTTCGCCTTCCATTGCAAATGAAATCAGCTCATTTCTGGTGTATGGATTTCCCAATAAATGATTAATTCCAACAACAGCACCCGCTGCACTTGCCGAAGAACTTCCGATTCCACTCCCCGCTTTAATTCCTTTTTCGATTTTGATTTCAAAACCTCTACCGCTGTTGTGATCTGCCAAAAGAGCCATGCCAGCTACGCCTGCTACATTTTTTTTTGGATCTAGAGGTAAATCCTGACCAATGATTTCTGTGATCTCAATTCCAAGTTTAGATGTTTCTTGAATATGGAGAGTGTCTCCTATATTGTCTAGACAAACACCCAATACATCGAATCCACATGATATATTGGCTACACTGGCAGGGGCAAATACAGAAACATTATTCATATCTAGCGTTTTGCTATCCTTATAATATCAGCGAATATTCCTGAAGCAGTGACCTCTCCACCAGCACCAGCACCCTTGACAATGAGAGGTTGGTCTTTATAGCGGTCTGTGTAGAACAATACGATATTATCACTACCCGACAAATTGTAGAAATCGTGTCCATTTGGTATTTCTTTTAACCCAACCTTGGCTTTGCCATCAATAAGCTCAGCAACATATTTCAGGCGACAATTTTTTGATGCAGCCGTATTGAATAGACTTTTAAAGTGATCGTTGTGATCATCCAAAGACGACAAAAAACTCTCATTATCTTTTGTTTCCAAACACTCTTGTGGCAAAAATGACTCATTCTCAATTTCTGAAAGTTCCATTTTTAAGCCACTTTCTCGCGCAAGGATCAAAATTTTTCGTGCAACATCCACACCACTCAAATCAATTTTGGGATCAGGTTCAGTAAAGCCAGCATCCATTGCCTGTTGTACAACTTCTCTAAAGGTGGTTTTATCATTGAACTCGTTAAATACATAGTTCAAACTTCCCGACAGTATCGCCTGTATGGTATGCACTCTATCACCTGATGTTATTAGGTGATTTAAGGTGTCGATAATTGGAAGGCCAGCACCAACATTTGTTTCAAACAAATAAGGAGCATTGTAAGTTCGCGCAAGTTGCTTTAGATGACTGTAATATTCATAGGTTTCAGCTGCAGCGATTTTATTACATGTAACGACTGAAATACTCGATTTTAAAAAGGGTGGATAAGTATGCGCAATATCTTCATTAGCAGTGTTATCTACAAAAATCGAGTTGCGAAGGTTGAGATTTTTGATATGCTCAAAAAATGTACTTGGATTAGCTTTTTCTCCCTTATCAAGGAGTTCATTCCAATGGTTTAAGTTTATTCCATTTGCATCGATAAGCATTTTTTTGGAGTTTGAAATACCAGATACTTTGATATTCAGTCTCGATTGGTTTTGAAGATATTTTTTTTGACTGTTCAGCTGATCGATGAGCTTACTTCCAACGTTACCAACACCAGTGATAAACAAGTTGATTTGTTTGATATCTTCTTCGAAAAAAGCCTCATGTAAAATATTCAACGCCTGTTTTGTGTTGGTAGAGTCTATCACAGCAGTAATATTTCTTTCTGATGCTCCTTGTGCAATAGCCTTTACATTGACGTTGTTCCGTCCAAGAGCACTGAACATTTTTCCACTGATTCCTTGAAAACTCTTCATTTTTTCGCCTACAAGAGCAATGATAGAGAGATTGTTTTCAATAGAAATTGGATTAATTCGTTGTGTTTTGATTTCATAATCAAAATCCTTTTCTATCAATTTTTTGGCTTTTATAGCTAGGTCATTTCCAATACCAATACAAATCGAATGCTCTGACGAGGCCTGTGTCATCATGATGACGTTGATTTTTGCCATTGCCAGCGTTGATAGTAACTTTTTCGAGTATCCAGGGATACCAACCATTCCACTTCCTTCAAGTGTGAGTAAAGCAATGTTTTCGATATAGCTTATTCCACGAACTACCTCTCCATTCGAAGCACTTTCGTTGCTAATGAATGTTCCAGGCTCATTTGGTTGGAAAGTATTTTTAACGACTACTGGGATATTTTTTTCAGCAACAGGCTGGAGGGTTGGTGGGTATATCACTTTTGCTCCAAAGTGTGATAATTCCATGGCCTCGTGATAGGAGAGCTGTTTAATTGCACGTGCTTGTTTAACATATTTTGGATGCGCTGTAAACATCCCACTCACGTCTGTCCAAATTTCAAGTTGGTCAGCGTCTAAAGCACTTGCAAACAAAGCAGCAGTCAAATCTGATCCTCCACGACCGAGTGTGGTTGGAACGCCATTTAAATTGCTAGCGACAAACCCGGGAACTATGGTTATGCGGTGTCCTACTGTTTTGAAATACGAACGTATCGATTCGAATGTTTTGGGGTAATCAACCATATTTTTGTCCAGGTCTTCACACGTGAAAATAAGGTCCCGAGTGTTTTTTAAACCAACATCCAATTTTTTAACTTCTGCAGCTTTTGCGATGATGGAATAGGAAAGAAGCTCCCCAAATCCCAACATGTGATCTTTTGTTGTAGCAGAAAGTTCTTTTAACAAATAAACACCCTCATGAAGAGTTCCCAAAGCATTGATTTGCTGTTTGATTTGACTTAGCGCCTTACTTTGTGTCTTGATTGGAATGAGTTTCTTAATGCAACTCAAATGTCGTTTTTCGATCTCCAATAAAATCTCTTGGTATTTTAAATCTCCATTGGCTGCCAATGCTGCAGACTCTTGAATCATATCGGTTACACCTCCAAAAGCAGAAACGACTACAATTTGTTTTTTTGAATTGTTTTGAATAATTTCGAGTACCTGCGTGATACAGCTACTATCAGCGACTGAAGTTCCACCAAATTTTGCTACTATCATAATTTAAAACCTGTGCAAGAAAAGTGAGGAGCATATTTGCAATGCAAAGCGCAAAAATATCAAATTTTAAAGTCGTAATGCTATGATTTTGATAAAAATAATAAATGAGAGAAAAAATAAATTTAAGATTTAGCAGTGTTCTTTTCATGTGATAGTGAAAAGCTTAGATTTTCGCTTTTTCCATCCCAATCAAATTCAAGCAAAGCACCTTCTGGAATTTTACTTTTCATGATTTCCTCTGCGAGTACGTCCTCAATATATTTTTGTATGGCACGACTCAAAGGCCGAGCACCAAACGCTGCATCAAAGCCTTTATCGTTTAAGAATTCGATTGCTTTTTTAGTTAGTCTTAGGGAGAATCCAAGTTCTTGTGTTCTTGATTCTAAATCTCTAAGCTCAATCTTGATGATTTTTGCAATGTGGCTTTTTTCAAGTGAATTGAAAACGACAACATCATCAATTCGATTCAAAAATTCAGGTGCAAATGTTTTCTTTAAAGCATTTTTGATTACGCTTTTTGTATGTTTATCAGCCTGTGCTTTGATCGCAGCCGTCCCAAATCCAACACCAAGCCCAAAGTCTTTTACCTGACGAGCACCAATGTTCGATGTCATAATGATAATCGTATTTCTAAAGTCAACTCGTCTTCCAAGAGAATCAGTAATAAAGCCATCATCTAAAATTTGAAGAAGCATGTTAAAGACATCAGGGTGTGCTTTTTCGATTTCATCTAGAAGAACAACAGCATAGGGTTTTCTTCTCACCTTCTCGGTCAGTTGCCCACCTTCTTCATAGCCCACATAACCTGGAGGAGCACCAATTAGTCGTGAAATGGTAAATTTTTCCATGTATTCACTCATGTCGATTCTAATGAGCGCATCTGGGGTGTCAAACAAAGTTGTTGTTAGAACTTTTGCCAATTGTGTTTTGCCAACGCCAGTTTGACCTAAAAAGATAAATGAACCAATTGGTTTGTTAGGGTTTTTCAAACCTGCACGATTTCTTTGAATTGCACGTACCACTTTGTCAACAACCTGGTCTTGACCAATAATTTTTTCTTTTATTTGATCAGCAAGGTTGTTCAAACGAATACCTTCTGATTCGGCAACACGATTGACGGGAATGCCTGTCATCATTGATACTACATCTGCAATATCTGATTCGTTGACAGTCACTCGATTTTCTTTTTGAGTTTCTTGCCACTCTTCTTGTGCGAGTAACAACTCCTTTTCGATTCGTTTTTCGTCATCACGAAGTTTGGCTGCTTCTTCGTATTTCTGTTTTTTAACGACACTGTTCTTTTTTTCCCGAACACTTTCAAGCTTTTCTTCCAGATCAACAATTTCTTGTGGAACATCCATGTTATTAATATAGACCCTTGATCCAGCTTCATCCAATGCGTCAATCGCTTTATCTGGTAAAAAACGTTCTGACATATATCGATTTGTGAGTTTTACACAGGCGTTGAGGGCTTCATCAGTGTAATTGACATTGTGATGGCTTTCGTATTTGTCTTTAATGTTTTGCAGTATCTCAATGGTTTCATCTACTGAGGTTGGTTCTACAATTACTTTTTGAAATCTTCGCTCGAGTGCACCATCTTTTTCAATATGTTGGCGATACTCATCAAGTGTAGTGGCACCAATACATTGAATTTCTCCTCGTGCAAGTGCCGGTTTAAACATATTCGATGCATCGAGACTACCAGTTGCCCCGCCAGCTCCTATAATAGTGTGAATTTCATCAATAAAAAGGATAATGTTATCATTTTTTTCTAACTCATTCATCACAGCTTTCATTCGCTCTTCAAACTGACCTCTGTACTTTGTTCCTGCAACAAGACTAGCCAAATCAAGGGTAACCACTCGTTTGTCATATAACACACGAGCAACTTTCTTTTGTGTGATACGCAATGCTAGACCTTCAGCAATTGCTGATTTGCCAACTCCTGGCTCTCCAATCAACAAGGGATTGTTTTTTTTACGTCGACTTAAAATTTGAGAAACACGCTCAATTTCTTTGGTACGACCAATCACCGGGTCGAGCTTGTTGCTGATGGCTAGAGCAGTTAGGTCTCTACCAAAATTGTCTAAAACAGGAGTACTTGATTTTTTACTTGATTTTGATTCTGATGTTCCAAATGGGTTTGATTTTTTTGGACTTGCATCATCTTCTGATTCCTCAGACATTGGAGAGGACAAAGAAATGTCCATCACTTCATCACTTTCATCAGCAGAAATCATTTTAAACTGATCTTTTACAGTTTCATAATCAATTTGTAACTTATGTAACAGTTTGGTCGTTGGGTCATTTTCATTTCGTAAAATACAAAGTAATAGATGCGCAGTATTGATAGATGGATTTTGAAAGAGTTTTGCTTCGAGAAAAGTTGTCTTTAAAGCGCGCTCTGCTTGACGTGTGAGATGTAGATTTTTTTTGTTGTTGGTTATTTGGCCTTGTGCAGAGTTGGCAGGACTTAATATTTCAACTTTTCTTCTCAAGTAGTCCAAATCAATCTGTAAAGAGCTCAAAATATTGATGGCTTTGCCACTGCCATCTCTTAAGATGCCAAGCATCAAATGCTCGGTTCCAATAAAGTCGTGCCCTAATCGTAGTGCCTCTTCCTTACTGTAGCTGATTACATCTTTTACACGCGGAGAAAAATTATCATCCATACTATAATTTTACTGTCGAACTTTTAATTACAATTTAATTGTGCTAATAGACAAAAAAATTACATAAAAACAATGCAAATTTAAATAAAAATTCAACCATTTTTTTAAAGAATCTGTTGATAAAATTGTTTAAAAACATCAAAATATCAACTGGGGAATACATATTGAATCAGTAAATTAGCTTTGCTTAAAAAAACAAAAAAACACATCGTTTACTATGTCTATTGAAGAAAAGCTAATCCCTATCAACATAGAGGATGAAATGAAATCGGCCTACATTGACTACTCAATGTCTGTGATCGTGTCACGTGCATTACCTGATGTTCGTGATGGCATGAAGCCTGTTCACCGTCGTGTGTTGTACGGTATGCATGATTTGGGTGTTCGTGCAAATAGTTCTTACAAAAAATCAGCACGTATTGTTGGTGAAGTACTAGGAAAATATCACCCTCACGGCGATAGCTCAGTATATGACACTATGGTTCGTATGGCGCAGTCATGGAGCCTTCGTTATTTGTTAGTTGATGGGCAAGGGAATTTTGGCTCTGTTGATGGAGATAGTCCTGCAGCAATGCGTTACACTGAGGCAAAGATGCAGAAAATATCTGAGGAAATGCTTGCTGATATTGACAAGGACACTGTTGATCATCAACTCAACTTTGACGATACTATCAAAGAACCTACTGTTTTGCCAACCAAAGTACCAAACCTGCTAATCAATGGTGCTTCTGGAATTGCAGTGGGAATGGCCACGAACATGCCTCCACACAACCTCAAAGAGGTGTCTGAGGGGATTATCGCACAAATCGATAACCCAAACATCACTATCGATGAATTGATGGCTTATGTCAAAGCTCCTGATTTTCCAACTGGCGGTATCATTTATGGTTATGATGGTGTAAAGGAGGCTTTCCACACTGGTAGAGGACGTGTTGTACTTCGCGCAAAAGCTGAGATCGAAGAGGTTGATGGACGTGAATGTATCATTGTAACAGAAATTCCATATCAAGTTAATAAAGCGGAGATGATTCGAAAAACCGCTGAAATGGTAAATGATAAAAAAATTGAAGGAATCTCTAACATTCGTGATGAATCTGACCGAAAGGGAATGAGAATTGTATATATTCTCAAAAGAGATGCTGTACCAAACATTGTTTTAAACATGTTGTACAAGTACACTTCTTTACAGTCTTCTTTTAGTGTCAATAATATCGCCTTGGTCAATGGTCGCCCCGAATTGTTAAACCTGAAGCAACTGCTTGGTCATTTTATAGACCACCGACACGAAGTTGTTGTTCGCCGAACGACTTTTGAGCTGAAAAAAGCAGAAGAACGCGCACACATCCTCGAAGGAATGATCATTGCGTCTGATAATATTGATGAAGTCATAGCACTGATAAAAACATCGTCCAATGCTGACGAAGCACGTCAAAAACTGATCAAAAAATTCAGTCTCTCTGAAGTACAGGCAAAAGCCATTGTTGAGATGCGTCTGCGTCAGCTCACTGGTCTTGAACAAGACAAACTACGTGCAGAGTATGACGAATTGATTTCAACAATCAAAGATTTAAAGGACATACTTGCTAATAAAGAACGCCGTATGAAAATCATCAAAACTGAGACGAACTATATCGTCGAAAAGTATGGTGATGAACGTCGGTCTGAAATCAATTTTGTGGGCGGTTCGTTCCGCATTGAGGATATTATTCCAGACGAAAAGGTAGTGATAACTATTTCGCACGCAGGCTATATAAAAAGAACGCCATTAGCAGAATATAAAACACAAAATCGTGGTGGTGTTGGACAGAAGGCATCAACCACTAGAAATGAAGACTTTTTGGAACACTTGTTTATTGGTACAAATCACCAGTATATGTTGTTTTTTACCCAAAAAGGAAGATGTTTTTGGTTACGTGTATTTGAGATTCCTGAGGGATCTAAAACTTCAAAAGGTCGTGCGATTCAAAACTTGATCAACATCGAACAGGATGATAAAGTCATGGCATTTATTTGTACGCAGGATTTGAAAGATGAAGAATACATCAATTCTCATTATGTCATTATGGCCACAAAAAAAGGCCAGGTCAAGAAGACATCTTTGGAGCAATATTCACGACCCCGATCGAATGGAATCAATGCCATTTCCATCAAAGAAGGAGATGTGCTGTTAGAAGCAAAACTTACGACTGGTCAGTCGCAAGTTGTTTTGGCAGTTAGATCTGGTAAAGCAATTCGTTTTGAGGAAAACAAAACAAGACCTATGGGTCGAAACGCATCTGGAGTTAGAGGAATCAGGCTAGCTGATAAAAAGGATGAAGTGATTGGAATGATTTCTGTTAATGATATGGATTCTGATATCTTAGTCGTTTCTGAAAATGGCTACGGAAAACGTTCAAAGCTGGAAGATTACCGAATGACAAATCGTGGTGGGAAAGGAGTTAAAACGATATCGGTTACTGAAAAGACAGGTAGTCTTGTATCAATTAAAAACGTTTCAGACAGTGATGACTTGATGATCATTAACAAATCGGGTATTGCCATTCGTATGGAAGTCGAAAGTCTTCGAGTAATGGGTAGAGCAACGCAAGGTGTTCGCCTGATCAATCTTCGTGAAAACGACTCCATTGCAGCAGTTGCAAAGGTGTTAAAAGATGACGATGAAATTGAAGACGTCGAAGATATTGAGGTTGATATGTCCTTCGAACCTGAAGGTGAATCATAAAAATATATATATAATTATGTTAAATCAAATTTATATTTCCTTTTTTCTCTTACTATCAATATCCCTTTTTGCGCAAAAAAAGGAGTTAAAATCAGTTAATAAGCTTATTCAAAATGAGGATTATGCGTCTGCTTTGGAACAGTTATTGGCAGTGCAATCCCTAGTTGAAGGTTCTGAATTGAAATTTCAAGCGCAATATCATTTTTTAGCTGGAAAAATTTATGGCGAAAAAAAACAGTTTGGCGCAGCTTTTGAAGCTTTAGCTTTAGCGAAACAGCTTGAGGCAGAAAATGGCAGCTCCAAGTATACAGCAGAAATCAATATGCTGCTCAACAATGTCAGTAATGAAGCAATCAATCAGGCTGTTTATGAAAATCAGAACGAAAATTTTGCTGTTGCTGCAGATTTACTGGTCATGGTTTACAATGTTGACCAAGAGCAAAAAGACTACTTATACTATGCTGCTTCTAGCGCCGTAAATGGAGGTGATTTTGATCGAGCACTTGCGTACTATCAAGAGCTCAAAGACATGAATTACTCTGGATCGGTAGAAAAATTTTATGCGACCAAAAGCGATACTGGTGAAGAAATCGAGTTGTCTGCCGAGACCTATGCTCTTTTTCAAAAACAAAAAGACTACACGAATTTTAGAACTGAAATGACAGAATCTAAACTTCCAGAGATTGTCAAAAACATTGCTTTGATTTATGTTCAACAAAAGAAAAATGATATGGCCATAAGCGCTATCAAAGATGCGCGATTGGCCAATCCTTTGGATGTTGGTTTAATTCTCACAGAAGCAAATCTTTACATCCAGTTGGGTAATAAGGAAAAATTTAGTGATTTGATGAAAGAGGCAATTGAGAAGCAGCCTAACAATCATATTTTGTATTTCAATTTGGGTGTGATCACAGCCGAGCAAGGCGACAGGTTAAAAGCTCGCTCATACTATGAAAGTGCAATTGAATTGAATCCCACTTATGCTGATTCATACCTTAACCTAGCTGCACTGATTTTAGATGAAGAGCCTGAAATCGTTGAAAAGATGAATGCCTTGGGCAATTCGCGTGCTGACAACTTAAAATACGACCAGCTTAAAAAAGAAAGAGAATCACTTTTTTTGGAGGCAGCACCAGTTTTAGAAAAACTCAACGAAATTGATCCAACCAATATCGAAGCACTAAAAACTTTAAAAAACATCTTTGGAACGGTAGGCGATTCTGCCAAGTTCAAAATTATGAAAGCTAAACTAGAGGAGTTAGGGCAATAGTTTAGAATTCAATTTTCCTAATTACA
Source organism: uncultured Bacteroidota bacterium (assembly GCA_902631125.1). Lineage (GTDB taxonomy): Bacteria > Bacteroidota > Bacteroidia > Flavobacteriales > Flavobacteriaceae > UBA724. The sequence goes on along the minus strand of CACOXF010000005.1, from coordinate 2,777 downwards.
CGAAGCTTGTGCGTATGGCTGTTGAGGGTATTGTTAAAAATTCCTGTTTGGTCAAGCCGATCGATTCTCACTTGCCCAAATGCATGTATGATATGATAGTCTGACATGATTATGCCCACATGCGTGATTTTGCCTTCTTCGTCATCAAAAAATGCCAGGTCACCTGCTTCGCTTTCATCAATAAATCCTAAGGTTTCCCCGTGCTCAGCTTGGAGGTAAGCATCTCTCGGCAATTGAATGCCATGAAGTTGATATACACACTGAACAAACCCAGAACAATCAATGCCAAAAGGCGATTTACCACCCCACATGTAGGGGCTGTTTAGGTAGTGCAGGGCAGTGTTGACTAGATTCTCTTTTGATTTGGGATTTTCTAACTGTTTTCCTTCAAATCGATGACCTAATGTTTGGGCTGAACTCACTTGACTTCCGATAGGAGTAGGAAAAAGAATTTCGTTTCCTTTCCATATAAAATCAACGAGTTCGGATGAATATACTTTTGGGGTATTTTGCAGATTTTGAAAACTGGCTTTTTCGATTAGTAAAAAGTGCTTGTTGTTGACCCAACCTTCATAACCATCACTTTCATTTTGAATTTTTGACCACGACTTTTGCGCATTAACAACAGTGAAAAACTCCCCATAAAGTAGTTGAGATGTTTGTTCGCTCGTATTTTCAGGTTCTGCCCTTAGTGGGATAATACTTAATGGACATATTCCATATTGCATAGATCAAAAATACAAACAAATTGGAATCGATTGGCGAAAGAAATTGAGAAAACGTATTTTTGACGCATAAGATAGCGATGCAATTTTTCTACAAATACCAGTCTTTCATCTATAAGGTCATCCTTTTTTTGATCACTGTTTTCTGCTTAGTCTACCTCTTTCCACGAAGCGGAGGATTTAAATACAACTATCAAACAGGAAAACCATGGCCTTACGAAACACTTTTAGCGCCTTTCGACTTTCCTATTGCCAAGTCGGATGAGGAGATCAATGCCGAAAGACAGGCTGTAACACAAGAAAGCCCACTCATCTTCACAAGAGATACCTTAGCCGAGCAGAGATCTCTAGAGCGGACAGGAAAATGGATTCGCCAACAAGTCACACCCTTTTCTTCGTCCAGGCTTCTAAAAGATTGGGATCGCTATCTCACAATCCTGTACTCACCGGGTCTAATCGATGCATCATTTGCAATACAAAGTGCAAAACCAATTTTGGTTGTCAGTGACAACAGTGTTCAGAAACTATTGTTTTCAGATTTAAAAATCAATGATAGCCTTCCATTTTCAAATGAAAGCGCTCTACTCAATGGCATTATTGCCAATGCTTCAAATCGATTGATTTTAAACGAATATATTGAGTCGAATCTAGTTTTAGACTCTCTTCTAACAAGGCAAAAATTAGAGGAGTCTTTGTCCCTTATACTCCCAACACGTGGGGTGGTTGCAGAAGGAGAACGAATCATTGCGCAAGGAGAGGTAGTGGATCAAAAAAGATTTCAAATTTTAAATTCACTGCGAGTTGAGTACCTTAGTGATTTGTGGGCCTCAAGTGAGCAATCAATTATCGTTGGTTATTCAATTCTGGTATCAATCCTCATTTTTCTTACTTTTTTGTTTCTGTGGCGCTACCGCCCTTTGGTTTATGAAAATAATACGAAAGTTGTTTTTGTTTTTTTCACCATCTTAATCATGGTCGCGGCAATCAAATTGGCGATGACTTATAATATTAATTTTGTCTATGTTGTACCACTTTGTATTGTGCCACTACTGCTTAAGACTTTTTTCGACACACGACTCGCTTTTTTTGTATTCCTAATGGGCTTGTTGTTGATTGGTTTTATGGTGCCAAGTGACTTCTCATTTATATTCATGCAGTTTGTTGCTGGTGCAATCGCAACATTAACAATGCCAGATTTATATAAACGCGCAAACCTTTTCGTAGTTGCTGCTCTCATAGTTGTTTCCTATGTTTTTTGTCACATATCTTTTCATATGATCTATGAGGGAAATCTTTCTACAGTGTCTTTAGATCAACTTGGATTTTTGCTGATCAACGGTTTGGGTATTCTTTTTGTGCATCCACTTGTATATGTTTTTGAAAAGATTTTTGGTTTGGTTTCCGACTTATCTCTTTTAGAACTTTCGGATACAAATTCAAAACTACTCAGAACTCTTTCTGAAAAGGCACCTGGCACATTTCATCACTCTTTACAAGTTGCAAATATTGCTGAGGCAGCTGCTAACGAAGTAAATGCCAACGCTTTACTAGTAAGGGTAGGGGCGTTGTACCATGATATCGGGAAGATGAATAATCCACTTTATTTTAGTGAAAATCAATCAACAAATTACAACCCCCATCAAGAACTTGATCCATTTGAAAGCAGTCGTTTGATTCTCAATCATATCAGCGATGGGATTGAAATTGCCAAACGCAACAATTTACCTGACCGAATTATCGATTTTATTCGTACTCATCATGGGACTACACCCACGCGATACTTCTACCATAAGGCAAAAAAAGAAAATGAAGATGTAGACAAATCCATTTTTTGCTATACTGGACCTAAGCCATATTCAAAAGAAACTGCAATACTGATGATGGCCGATAGTGTTGAAGCAGCATCAAAAAGTTTGCATGAGCCAACTGCTGATGGAATCACAAGCTTTGTGCAAAAAATTATTGAAGAACAAGCAGATGAAAACCAATTTGATGAAGCAGATATCAGTTTGCGAGAAATTGAATTAATCAAAAAGATTTTAATCGAAAAAC
>CACOXF010000004.1 GCA_902631125.1 uncultured Bacteroidota bacterium | reverse complement strand
CGAAAGACTTCTGCTCCTTCTTCTTTTTTGTTTGCATGGGTAATAAGCCAACGTGGGCTTTCAGGCAGTGTGAAAGCCATCAGCGTATAAATTAGTGCAGGCACAGCTTCAATCCCAAGCATCCAACGCCAAGCTATTGTTTCGGGTATTAACGATCCGATTAAGTAATTAGAGAAAAAAGCAATTAAAATACCAAATACAATATTGAATTGAAACATACCTGTTAGTTTCCCTCGGTTTTTAGCCGGCGCTATCTCCGATATAAAAAGGGGGGCTACAATAGTTGATACACCTACGCCCAAACCACCCAACAAGCGGGTAAACATAAAGGTATATACATCATTGGACAAAGCCGAGCCTACAGCCGACACAAGGTATAAAATACCAATGCCAATCAAAGTCTTCCTACGCCCGTACTTAGACGTGGGGTATGCCCCCAATAATGCCCCGATAACGGTCCCCCATAGTGCTGCACTTAAAGCCCAGCCGTGCATGCTGCCACTTAGAGACCATAGGTTTTGTATGTGTTTTTCTGCTCCTGAAATGACCACGGTGTCAAAGCCAAATAGGAAACCTGCCAGAGCAGCTGTTATGGACCAAATGATGAGTTGTAAGTTTTTCATTCGTTAAAATTAATAATTGTTTCTGAACTGGTATTTTTTTGGTCCCTCAATTTTGCCTGACCAGATGCGACCTAGATCATTTAAAGTGAGAGATATTAGTTTGGTATTGCCTCCGTCTGAAAATAGCGCAAGGGAATTTTCATTAGGTGTAAAAAGAAACTGTTGAGTGAAGGAAAATAACCCCTTGCCGGCAAAGACTTCCAACATGGCCCAGTTTATCAATATTATAATTTTAATGCGTTGGTTGCAATCAGTGAGTAGGATTTTCCCAAAAGCACTTTGCTGCAGGTATCATAAATAAGATTATTTACGGTTTTGAAACCAAAGCCTCTTGTTGTTGTTTCATTTTTTACCAATTTTAATATGGGTTTGAGGGCATCATTTCCCATGACTTTAAAGATTTCACATTTATATCACCACCAATTGAAAACAAGTTCAATCCATTACCCTTTTTTTCTGGATAAATTCTTCTACATATTGCTTGCCTATCATTTGCATAAACTTCGATAATCGAATTATCAATAAAAACTCTCAGATTAATATTTTCTTTGAATTTTAATTTTAGCGGTGCCTCCTCAACAATTTTATTTCCAAAATCAAATCCAGAATCTCTATTGTCAACTACAATTTTATTTTCAAAAGAGTCAAAGTAAATTACAGTTTTCTCAAGTCCGTCATCTGAAACTCCAATTTCTAATCCAAATTTATGGGCGTCATTAGGTTCAATAATAACTTCTAGTTCCGTTAATCCTGAACTAAAGTCATCCAAATTCATTTTACTTTCAGAAAGTACTTTTAAGTCTTTTAATGATTTTTCATTGATCCTTAAGGATTTTAGCTCATCAACAGGCCTTATTCTAAGTGTTCCATCTTTTCCAAGCCATAAAGATCTTGGCAGGGAATATGTTCCTGACCATCCTGATTTACTTACAATGTGCGTTGGACGATAATCTAAAACCCAGGCCCACATTATTTGTCTACCATTTCCGTCCATCATAGCTTCTGGGGCAAAAAAACCATTATCATTCCAGCTCATTCTTCCGTGATTATTTGGATAAAAATTATTGTTCTTATAATCGCCTACGTAGTATTGACACCCTCTATTATGACTTATAAAAAGTAGTAGGTGTTTCGAACTTAATTTACCTCCAGAGGGTTTTGATGGTAAGGGCAAGAAACTTGGACACATATTATCTTCTGTCTTGCTAGTCCACTCAGGATTAGAACTGTAAAATTCATTGAGGTAATTCCAATCTACTAAATTTTCTGATTCAAAAAGGTATAACCTATCTCCTTGATAGTTTATAGAATCTTTTGGTAATACATTCTCTTCATTGTTATAAATTAATCCTTTACCTTTAGAACCAAATTTTCTCAATACTAATAAATTTCCAGTCAATAGGTAATATTTTCCATTCTTTTTCCAAATATTAGAGGGATCCGCAGAACCAACGAATGTATTTTTACCTGACGAATCTTTAAGATTTGTGATACCCCATTCGGTCGATTCAATTACTGGGTTTTCTTTAAATTTTTCCCATTTATCTAAATTAGCATCGATATTTTTAGCAAGTCCTATGCCCCTTTTTTCGCCTTTAATTTTCCAGTAGGATAAAATTACTTTACCGTCATCATCAACAAATGCACCTCCGCTAAATGCTCCTTCTTTTTTACTATTTGCTATTAAAGCATCCGGGTGATTTCTCCAATTTATAAGATCATTACTTGAAACATGTCCCCATGTCCAACCATACGATTCTCCACCAAAACGCTTGTATAAATACATTAAATGATAGCGACCATTTTTAAAAAAAGCACCATTTGGGTCAAAAGGAATCTTATTTTGGGTTTTACTTGTACTTATGCCTTCTGGAATACAAAAATGATATGCAGGTCGAAAGGGGTCTTGAAGAAGTTTCTCCCTGTAATGTTTAAATGCTAATATTGATTCTTTTGTAATTTCTTTGTCAGAACTAAAATCTACATTAATTCTATCTTTTTGGGATTTCAATTCCAACGGAACTATTATAAATCCAATTAATAAAAATTTAAAAATCGTTTTGATAGAGTCCAATTTATAAAGGAATAGTTTATTCATCTTAATTTATTAAGGAGAATCAATTCTCCGATTGCGTGACCCAGGGAGGATTCGAACCCCCAACCCTCAGAGCCGAAATCTGATATTCTATCCAGTTGAACTACTGGGCCTTTGCAAATGCGAATGTAATAACTTTCACAATAATAGCCCTAATGTTTACCAAGACGCTTTTTAACAATCTCAGCAATAAGTTTTCCATCTGCTTGACCAGCCAATTGCGTATTTGCCATACCCATGACTTTACCCATGTCTTTCATCGTTGTAGCACCAACTTTCTCAATAACCTCATCAATTACTTTTTCTACCGCCGAGACAGATAACTGCTTTGGTAAAAACTGACTGATGATTTCAATTTGAGCTTCTTCTGGCTCTGCCAAATCATCACGCCCCTGCTCTCTAAAAATTGATGCGCTCTCTTTGCGCTGCTTGACCAGTTTATGCAATAATTTGGTGATTTCACTGTCAGCAGGAGTTACCTTTGCACCTGGCTGTGTTTGCAATAACAATATTGCTGATTTGATTGCTCGTAGCGACTCTAAAGCAACAGTGTTTTTTTCACGCATTGCCCTTTTAAGTTTGGTGTTTAATTCGTTTTGAAAGCTCATAATTAATCTACATTATCGTGTAAAAAGGAGTTGTTTGTTCGAATTCGAGTTTCATTGCTTGAATCGGTTTCAACTGACAATCGAGATAGGCTGTTGTCGTTGTTCATATCGACCTGTGCCCTTTTGTAAGCTGGTTCGTTTTCAAGCTCATCAATTCGATTGGTTGTAAATTTATAATTGAATGATTTTAGCTTCTTTCGCCTTTCTTCTGCACGTTGTGCAAGCCCCTGTGTAATGGTGCTATTCATTGGTGTTAACACCTCTTCTTTTTCCTCTTCAACTAAAGGTTCTGATGTTACTTCTTCTTTTGTTGTTGGCGTAGGCGTCGCAGCTGCTATTTTCTTTTCAGATGCTGGATCAATATAATCCTCAAGGTTATATTTTTTGACTTTAGATGGTGTGCTTTCCACATCGTTTTGAAAAGTTGTTGATACTGACTGACTTTCCTTTGCAACTTGCTTTTTTGGTTCTTCTTCTAAGTGAAACAGTACAGGAACCTCATTTTCTGCTGGCCCCTCTGTTTCATTTGTCTCCTCAATAGGTCGATCAAGTGGACTCGGCTTTGCCTCAACAACCTCATGGTCTATGACATCCATTTCATTAACTTGACTTGGTAATTCATGAATTATAAACTCTTCTTCCTCTTGAACTGGCTCATGTATTGGCTCTGGAATTTCTTCATATTGGACCTCAATTGATAGAATAACATCTGTGGTTTTCACAAGCTCATCCTCTTGGGGTTTATCTTCCTTTGTTTGCCTGATTCCCGTGAACAAATTAGCCTCGTCTGCGTCACCCTCAAGCTTGTGCACTACTGTTTGTTCGTCACTCAGCGTATGAATAATTTTCTTGGGATCAGCATGTATAATCTCGTCTTGCTGTTCGATATCAAATCCTGTTGCAATTACAGTTACCGAAATGTCCTCATCCAATGATGCATCCTCCCCAATTCCCATAATGATGTTTGCACCATGACCAGCCTCACGCTGTATGTGTTCATTTATGATGCCTATTTCATCAATAGTTACTTCATCAAGACCAGAAACAACGAGCAGTAGTACATTTTTTGCCCCAATGATTTTATTATCATTCAGCAGTGGTGAATCGAGGGCCTTGGCTACTGCCTCCTCACCACGGTTAGGTCCTGATGCAGTTGCAGACCCCATAATTGCTGTTCCACTGTCAGCCAACACCGTTTTGGCATCTCTAAGGTCTATGTTTTGGGTGTAGTGATGGGTAATTACTTCAGCTATTCCTCGCGAGGCATTTGCAAGTACCTCATCTGCTTTTGCAAATCCTTGCTTAAACCCAAGATCACCATACACTTCTCGAAGCTTGTTATTGTTGATCACAATAATTGAATCGACAAACTTTCTGAGCTTTTCTAACCCAACCTCTGCTTGATCGTTGCGTGTCTTACCTTCAAATTGGAAAGGCATAGTTACGATTCCAACAGTCAGGATTCCCATATCACGAGCCATTTTTGCGATGACTGGCGCTGCACCTGTGCCAGTTCCACCACCCATTCCAGCAGTGATGAAAATCATTTTAGTGTTGGTCGAAAGCATCTGCGAAAGCTCATCTACACTTTCAATTGCAGATCGCTCCCCTATCTCTGGATTTGCACCAGCTCCCAATCCCTCTGTGAGTGATTCTCCGAGTTGGATTTTATTGGCTACAGGGCTGTTTTGTAAGGCTTGAGCATCTGTGTTACAAGCGACAAAATCAACCCCTTTGATGCCTAAATGATACATGTAATTTACCGCATTGCTACCACCACCACCAACGCCAATAACCTTTATGACATTGCTTTGGTTTTTTGGTAAATCAAAATCTATTTTCTGATAATCTAATTCCATTGGTGCTTATTTATTCTGCGTTGTCTAAAAATTCTCGAATTCCCTCTGTAAAGCGATCAAAAATTGACCTCCTCTTTTTTACTTCATGATATTCTGAAGCATCGCCAGTTGATGACTCTTCAACATCATCTGTTTCATCTTTTATTTCCTCAAATACACTCATTTGCTCTACTGCCTTCATCACCAGTCCAACAGCTGTCGAAAACATTGGACTAGCAGTGGATTCTGCATGCTCATCACCTGCTAAATGCTCGTTTGGAAACCCTATCCGAGTATCCATTCCTGTGATATATTCAACAAGTTGTTTGAGGTGCTTAAGCTGACTGCCACCTCCTGTTAAAACAATACCAGCAATAAGTTTTTTCTTTTGCTCCTCATGCCCATAGTTTTTAATTTCTGCATAAACGCTTTCGATAATCTCTGTCACACGGGCATGAATGATTTTGGAAAGATTTTTTAATGTAATTTCTTTTGGATCACGACCACGAAGCCCTGGAATGGCAACAATTTCGTTGTCTTTATTCTCCCCTGGCCATGCAGAACCAAATTTTGTTTTCAAAAGTTCTGCTTGTTTTTCAATAATGGAGCAACCCTCTTTGATGTCCTCAGTGATGATGTTTCCACCAAAAGGAATAACGGAGGTATGACGAATAATACCATCCTTAAAAATAGCAAGGTCTGTTGTTCCACCACCAATATCGATCAATGCAACTCCTGCCTCTTTTTCCTCTTTACTCAACACCGCAGATGATGAAGCTAAGGGCTCTAATGTTATCCCGCCAAACTCTAAGCCAGCAGATTTTACACATCTAGCAATGTTTCGAATTGATGACATTTGGCCTACAACCACATGGAAATTGGCCTCTAATCGTGCACCATACATCCCGATTGGCTCTTTAATTTCTGATTGCCCATCGACCTTGAACTCTTGTGGGAGAACATGGATAATTTCTTCCCCAGGAAGCATCACTAGTTTATAAACCTGATTGATAAGTTCCTCTACATCAAAATCTTGAATAACCTCTTCAGGGTTCGGTCTCGTGATATAATCACTGTGCTGAAGGCTTCGTATGTGTTGTCCAGCGATGCCAACAACCACCTCACTGATAGTCTCACCAGAGGCTGTTTCAGCCTCTTGAACAGCAGCCTGAATCGATTGAATCGTTTGGGTAATATTGTTCACAACACCTCTATGAACACCTAAACTTTCGGATTTACCTGCGCCGATAATTTTGAGCTTTCCATATTCATTTTTACGCCCAAGCATGGCAACAATCTTTGTTGTTCCAATGTCGAGTCCAACACCTTTATTTTCTCGCTTCATAACATGTTTCTTTTACAAATGATTTGGTCACTATAATCCAACGCAACTTCGCTATAATCGTCAATGATCCCTTGATCTACAGCAGCTGCATAAAAAGCTTTATATTTTTTAAATTTTTTTTGCACATCATCGACTGATTTAATCTTCAGTCGATAATCATGGTCGGCTATGTTCATGTAAACCTGATCTCCAAAATCCTTAATATCAACAATATGCGATGCAAGAAAATTGTCATTTGCAATGGCAATAGAGAGAGAAGATAGGGCTTGGTAACGATCAATATCTGGTATAGTGGTGATGATCGGAACTTGAGCATCATGGGTAGGCGAAAGAGGGATCACACTGCCCTCGAAGTCAAGATAAAACTCTGTTTCCCCTTGTACACGTGCCACAGGAATCCTAGGAAAAACCTTTATATGAAGAGTATCATCCAATGTTAAAAATGCCTCTGTTTTTTTGATTAAATTGTTTTGAGCAAGCCACAACTCAAGACGCTTTAAATTTATTTCAGATTTTCGTCTACTGATTGAATCTTTAAAAACAAGAGTCAACATTTTATCAACTGAATCTTTTGATATCATATGTGGGTATTGATAATCCATATGAACAACAAATCCCGACACTGGTCTTGTCGCATTTCTATAGGAAGACAGCACAAAAGATCCAATTGATAGAATGATCCAAAAAGAAAATATCAATCTTCTAACTAACATATGACTTTCGTTTTAGATGTTCCACAATTGGTTGAACCTCGTCTGCAATATCACCTGCACCCATAAATACAACAACGTCGGCACAAGCATCAATCACTTTTTCGAGCAATTGGTTTTTTGATATAATTTCTGCAGACCCACGCATGCTGTCTTGAATCGATTGGCTTGTAACACCAGGGATTGGCAACTCACGTGCTGGGTAGATATCTAGCAGTAAGGTGTGATCGAACTGAGATAGGCTCTCTGCAAATCTATCACAAAAGTCTCGAGTCCTCGAAAATAAATGAGGCTGAAAAACAGCTATAGTTTTTTCGGATGAAGGATAAAACTCTTGAATCGATTGTGCCATTTGATCGATTTCAGTTGGGTGATGTGCGTAGTCGTCTATCAGTACCCAAGGTTCCTTCATTCGAATGCTGAATCGTCTGTCAACTCCTTTAAAAGTTTGCAACGCTTTTGCAATTGAGTTCGAATCGCATCCAACAGACAATGCCATTGCTATAGCCACTGTTGCATTCATCAAATTATGGGCACCAGGAAGGCCGAACTGAAGGTTACGCAACATTTGATCTGTACTGTAAAAATCAAAAATATAATTACCATTTTCAATTTTGATGTTTTGCACACGAACATCGGCCTTTGAATCTGTACCAAAAGACAAACCAGAAACCTCAAGACCATCTTTTATCCAACGATGATGCGGGTTGGAGACCAGTGATGCGAATGCTTTAAAACTTTTTTCTAAATTTTTTTCATTTTGATAGATATCCAAATGGTCTGCATCCATCGAAGTAATGCATAGTAGATCGGGGTGAAGCTTGAGAAAAGAGTGATCAAATTCATCTGCCTCCACCACCATATGATCTGTACCATTGCTGATAAAATTCGATCCAAAATTGGATGAAATACCACCTAAAAAAGCAGTGATCTTTTTGCCACTTTCTCGCAGCAAATGTGCTAGAATTGAGGAGGTTGTTGTTTTTCCATGCGTTCCACCAACAGCCAAACAGTGTATTTCCCTGCTCAACTCGCCAAGCACTTCAGAACGCTTAAAAATGTCAAAGCCAGTTGATTTGAAAAATCCAAACTGGGGGGAGTCTTCAGGCACTGCAGGGGTATATACAACAGTTGTTTTGCTTTTGTCGGTACATGCTTCTGGAATGCTCTTAACAATGTCGTGGTGATGCACTGTTGCTCCGATTTGACTCAGCTTGTCAGTGATTTCCGATGCCATACGATCATACCCAAACACGTCGTGACCTTTCTGAACGAAATACTGCGCTAGGGCTGACATTCCAATCCCTCCAATACCCAGGAAATAAACTTGCTGTTTAATCATTGACTAGGGCATTAATTTGTTCAACAATCGATTTTGTCGCATTTGGCTTTGCCAATTTTTTGATATTTTTACCCAGCTTTGCACGCCACTCAACATCAGTTAGAAGTGCATTTATTTCAGAATGAAATTTATGCTCTAATTCCTTTTCTTCTATTACGACTGCTGCTGCCTCATTGGCAATCGCCATCGCGTTTTTGTATTGGTGATTTTCTACAACATTGGGTGATGGAATAAATAAAACTGCCTTTCCTACTTGACACAGTTCTGAAACAGCAAGAGCTCCCGCTCGAGAAATAATCACATCAGCAGCTGCATAGGCTGTTGTCATATCATCGATAAATGGAGTTACATGAATATTTTTTTTCTGTAATGCCAAAAATTCTTTTTTATAAAGTGACCCACATTGCCACACGATTTGAACGCCCATTAGGGTGATTCTTTTGCAGTGATCAGCCATCAGCTCATTCATTCGTTTTGACCCAAGACTACCCCCAACAACCAGTAAGGTTGTTTTTGATTGTGCAAGCTTCATCTTTTTTCTTGCCTCTTTGGTACTGATGGTAAAGTGAATCAACTCTGTTCGTAAAGGGTTTCCTGTAATATGTGTTTTGTATTTTGGAAAAAATAAGGCTGCCTCTTTATGTGCAATACAAATGCGATGTACATGCTTGCCCAACAATCGGTTGGTGATCCCAGGAAGAGCATTTTGCTCTTGTATCAAAGAAGGGATGTTCATTCGTGTTGCCATATACAACAAAGGTCCACTGGCAAATCCCCCAGTGCCGATCACTACCTGAGGTTTGAATTTCTTCAAAATAAAATACGAACGACATAAACTCACAATGAGCTTTAGAGGAAACATCAAATTACGAATCGTCAGTTTGCGCTGAAATCCTGAAATCCACAGCCCTTGAATCGGAAAACCTGCCTTGGGAACTTGCTTCATTTCCATCCGTCGATTGGCCCCAACAAACAATATATCAGCATGCGCCTTTTCGCTTTTCAGAGCGTTGGCAATGGCTAGGGCTGGGAAGATATGGCCCCCTGTTCCTCCACCAGACAATATGGTTTTAAACTGCTTCACTTAATATTGCTAAAGGGTTTTTTTCGTCGTTTTCAGCCATGCGGCCTGCAGTTACACTTTGAACAATACCAAGTGCAAGAAATGTCATCCATATAGAAGTTCCACCACTACTGATCAGTGGCAAGGGCTGTCCTGTAACAGGTAAAACCGAAACAGCAACACCCATGTTCACCAAGGATTGTATAATTATGGGTAGACCTACGCCAATTATGAGCAGTTGCCCAAAGAAATCGTTTGCTTTATACACACACATAAATATTCGGAACAAAAGCAAGAGGTATAAAAACAATAAACTTAAGCCCCCAGCACTGCCATATTCCTCAGTGATGATGGCATAGATAAAATCTGAGGTGCTTTGGGGCAATAAATTTTTCATTACGCTTTTGCCAGCACCTTTACCAACCACCCCACCTGTAGCGATTGCAATTTTTGCTCGTTCAACTTGATAGTTCGTGTTTGCATCTCCCTTCCCTATGAAGCTATCGATACGACTGATCCAAGTATCAATACGATTTGGAAAAGCATCTGGATAGGCCTTTGCTGTCATGATAAACAAGCTGAAAAAAAGCGCCGCTGTACCCAACATCAACAGTAAATATTTTTTGGGATAGTTACCAATAAAGGCCAAGAAAAATACCAAAACACCTATCAGTGCTGCTGTAGATAAATTTGAAGGTAAAATCGTGGAAATAACCAACATGACTGGTAACCATAGTACAAGTAAACTTCGCCAAAAATTGATATTTTTTTCTTTGTTGACAGACAGGTATCTAGCCACATAAACCATCAACACAACCGAAGCAAGAGTTGACGTTTGAAAAGATAAGCCAAGAATGGGGATTTTGATCCAGCGACTTGCATTTGCTCCCTCAATCAGGTTTCCTTGTAAAGCAGTATAAATCAATAATAACCAAACAATAGGCAGCGTGATGACAGACAAACCACTAAAGTATTTGAATGGAATGCGATGGACAGCATACATGATACTGATCCCAATCAAAACAATAGCAACGTGTTTAATCAAATGACCAGTAACAGATCCAATACCTAAAACATATACCAGATTAGAGCTTGCACTATACACTGGAAGAAAAGAAAACACCGACAATAGAGCTACAATAGCCCAAATTGCTCGATCTCCGTGAATATGTTTTGTGATGAATCGCATAAATTATAGTTGACGAACAAGTTTTTTAAATTGATTGCCGCGATCTTCATAATTCTCAAAAAGGTCAAAGCTTGAACAAGCAGGCGACAACAACACTGTATCCCCTTTTTTTGCCAAATCATATGACGCCTGAACAGCCTCAAACATCGACCCAGCCTCAACTAAAAGGTTTACCACTGGCGAGAAGCAATCGATGATTTTTTCGTTATTAAGCCCCAAGCATATAATTGCTTTTACATTTTTGCGAACCAAAGGCAATAACTTCGTATAGTCATTCCCTTTGTCAACTCCTCCAACAATCCAAATCGTTGGGCGCGTCATGCTTTCAAGGGCGTAATATGTTGCGTTTACATTTGTTGCTTTTGAATCATTTATATAATCTACTTTCAAGATGCTCAACACCTTTTCTAGTCGGTGAGGAGCCCCATTAAAAGTTTGCAAACTTTCCCTAATTGTTTGTTTGCGAATATTTACCAATTGTGCAATGGTCGCTGCCGCCATAGCATTTTTGGAATTGTGAATGCCCTCCAACGAGGGGTTATCAATTCGTATCATATCAATTGAATTAAATCGTTTGTCTTTTATTTTCTTTTCTGTATATGGTATGCGTTGCGATTTGGGCTTGTGTCGTTCGAGAGCCGACTTGATTTCATCATCTGTGTCATCATATATGAAATAGTCCTCCTCTGTTTGGTTTTTTAACATGCTAAACTTCGCATCTACATAACGATCAAAACTGTTGTTGTATCGATCCAAATGGTCTGGCGTAAGACTTGTCATCACAGCATAGCGTGGGTGAAAGGATAGGATATCCTCCAATTGAAAACTACTCAGTTCAAGTACCCAATAATCTGGTGAGTTTATCGTGATGGCTTTTGCAAAGCTCTCGCCTATGTTTCCAGCAAGTGCAACAGATTTCCCTGCCGATGCCAACAAGTGATGGGTGAGCATTGCAGTTGTTGTCTTTCCATTGGTGCCAGTGATGCCAATCAACTCAGCATTGGTATGAAGTGAGGCAAATTCGATTTCAGAAAGCAGTGGAATCTCAACAGATCTTAATGCTCCAATAATTGGAGAGTCAGAGGAAATCCCTGGACTTTTGATAACCAAATCGGCTTTTAAGATTTGTGCTGCTGTGTGTTGACCCTGTTCCCACTCAATCTGATGATCATCCAATTCTTTTTGGAATGAAGTTCCTATTGACCCTTCGTCACTCACAAAAACTTTATAGCCGAGTTGATGCCCAAGCAAAGCTGCACCAACCCCACTTTCACCCCCACCCAATACGATCATATGCTTTGACATTGGCTATCTGATTTTTAAGGTTACAAGTGAAATGATTGCAAGTGCAATCGTAATGATCCAAAAGCGAGTCACAATTTTGCTTTCGTGATGCCCTTGTTTTTGGAAGTGGTGATGGACAGGTGCCATTAAGAAAATTCGCTTTCCTACTCCCGTTTTCTTTTTGGTGTATTTGAAGTATCCAACTTGTAATATGACTGACAAGCTCTCGATAAAGAACACACCACACAACACTGGAATAAGTAATTCTTTGCGAACCGAAAGGGCTACAACAGCAATAATTCCTCCAATGGTCAAGCTCCCTGTATCGCCCATGAATACCTGCGCGGGATAGGTGTTATACCACAAAAATCCAACAAGACCCCCAGCAAATGCAGCGATAAAAATCACAAGTTCACTAACGTCTGGGATGTACATCACATTGAGGTAATCTGAAAAAATAATGTTTCCCGAAACCCATGCAAAAGCACCTAAAACCAACACGATTAGGGTTGCAGTTCCTGCTGCCAAACCATCGATGCCATCTGTAAGGTTTGCACCATTTGAAACTGCTGTCACGATGAAAATCACAAAGGGAATAAACACCAACCAAGCATACACAGACCAAGATTCATCAATCCATGTAATCACATCAGCATAATCAAACTCATTGTTTTTCAGCAGTGGGATTGTTGTTTTTGTCGATTTCTCATTCATCACCACTTCCTGTACGCTCGTTGCGTTTTCTCGTATCGTGACATCGGGGTGGAAATAAAGTATAATCCCTACAATAAGACCCAATCCAACCTGACCAATGATTTTAAACCTGCCTTTTAGTCCTTTTTTATTCTTACGCTTTATTTTGATATAATCATCAATAAAACCAATCGACCCCATCCAGATGGTTGTGATGATCAAAAGAAGAATATAGATGTTATCGAGTTTTGCAAATAACAATACAGGCATAAGCGTTGCAAGTATGATTATGAGACCCCCCATAGTTGGCGTTCCTGCTTTTTCTTTCTGACCAGCCAATCCGAGATCACGAATGCTTTCGCCCATCTGAAATCGATTCAGTAGCTCTATTATTCGCTTACCAAAAATCAAAGAGACCAATAGAGAAAAGATGATTGCAATAGAGGCGCGAAAACTAATGAACTGAAAGAGCCCTGCGCCTGGCAGCTGAAATTTTTTCTCTAAACATTCAAAAAGATAGTATAACATTAGCTCTTGTTTTGTAAATGGCTTTTTAACTCCTTTGCATCGTCAAACAACAATCGTTTTCCCTTGACATCTTGGTAGGTTTCATGCCCCTTACCTGCCAGCAAGATGATATCGCCTTTGTGTGCAAGTTGACAGGCAGTTTTGATCGCTTGTGACCGGCTTGAAATGCTGATATATTTTTTAAAATGCTCAGCAGGAACACCAGCTTCGATTTGCTTGATAATCTTTTCTGGATCTTCATTGCGGGGGTTGTCGGATGTGAATATCACTTTATCACTCAAAGTGGAGGCAATCTTCCCCATCAGTGGACGCTTTGCCTTATCGCGACCCCCACCACAACCAAAAACAGTAATCAAAATCTCATTCCCAGTCCTGATTTTATTAATGGTTTCTAGCACATGCTGCAAAGCGTCGGGCGTGTGGGCATAATCGACAATCGCTCGAGTTGGATGACCTCCACTAACGACGTTAAATCTTCCTGAGACTGGCTCAACAGCACTCAATGCACTTAAACTCTGATCGATATTCTCACCCAGTAATTGTGTACATGCATACACTGCCAGCACATTTGATGCATTGAAGTCTCCAACCAATGCAACCCATGTCTCTATGCTATCGATTCGTAATTGCATTCCAGAAAAATCATGTTCAATGATTTTTGCTTTAAACTCAGCAGTATTTTTTAAGGCAAATGAGTGTTTCTTGGCATTACAATTTTGGAGCATGTATGCTCCATTTTTATCATCATTGTTAGTGAGTGCAAAAGCAGTTTCTGGGAGAAGATCAAAAAACTTCTTTTTGATATCCCTGTAACTTTCAAATGTTTTGTGATAATCGAGATGATCATGGGTGAGATTTGTAAACACACCACCTCTGAACTGTAAACCTAGGATTCGATGCTGATCGATTCCATGAGATGAAACTTCCATAAAGCAATGCGTTACTCCCGCTTCAACCATTTTTGCCAAAAAAGAATTAATCTCCATTGGGTCAGGGGTTGTGTGTGTTGCTGGGTAGATGTGCTCGTTAATCGCATTTTCGATTGTGGACAGCTTTCCAACTGAAAATCCTAGGTGCTTAAAGACATCAAACAACAGTTGAACAATCGATGTTTTTCCATTGGTGCCAGTGACACCTATAAGGCTGAGTTTTGAAGAAGGATTGTTGTGATAATTAGATACGACAACAGCATAAGCGCTTCGGGATTGGGGCGTCTGTACATAGGTAACACTATCCTTTTGTTTTTTGGGTAGTTCTTCACAAAGAACAGCAACTGCCCCTCTTTTCACGGCATCGCTGATGTGGTCATGCCCATCATACTGTTCGCCACGAATGGATACAAATAGTGAATTTGGCTCTAGCGCACGAGAGTCAGATGTAACACCCTCAATCGATACTGATGTTGACCCTAGCACAGCGTCGATGGATACACCAAAAAGTAATTCTTTGAGTTGCATCAGGATTTATTTTGTGTTTTTGTTACATCTACTTTTGCGTCAAAAACGCTTTTGCTTGAATCCATTTTACGCTGGGTGATTTCCAAATAGCGATCTCGACTAAGCTTGGTTTCTACTGGAATTGAACTGTATAATTTGTGAGCGATTTTTTGGAACACAGGTGCTGCCACTGTACTTCCGAAGTACCCCTTTTCTTTATTTGGCCGATGAACCACAACAATGCATGAGTACTTTGGTCGGTCAGAAGGAAAATAACCCACAAAGCTCGCTACATACTGTATCTCGTCAGTGTTATAATCCAACTGACATGTGCCTGTTTTTCCAGAGATAGCAAAGTTTGGATCGTAAATATTATTTGCTGTACCCCATGGCTTTTCAACCACCCCTTTTAATAAACTTTTTACTTTTCCTATTGTCTCTTTTGAACAAACAGATGCAGAGATGATTTCCACTTCAGACTTTCTCTTCATTTTACTCCTAGTATCTTGCATACGCTCAATAAATCTGGGTTTGACCATCAGCCCATCATTTGCAATGGCGTTATAAAACGTGAGAATCTGCATTGGGGTGAGTAAAACCCCATATCCATATGCCATCCATGGAAGAGAGATCCCACTCCAACCATTTTTGTCAGGATGTGGTATCAATGGCTTGCCCTCTCCAACAATTGGCAATCCCAGTGGCTCGCTTAAACCCATGTTCATAAGGCGATTCACAAATTGTTCAGGCTTTTTCTTATACTGGTCATAAATTGCCTGAACCATTCCAGTATTTGATGAACGCTCAAAAATTTCGGTAATGGGAATTTTGCCATACCCTCCTTTTCGAGAGTCTCGCACTTTATATTTTGAGTAAAATGTCAACTCCCCATTTTGGGTATCAAAAACCGAAGTGGTATCAACCACCTGATCTTCAAAAGCAGCAACAAGGGTCATCAGTTTAAAAGTAGAGCCTGGCTCGTGGGACTCCCCAATTGCATAATTGAGTTTTTCATAATATTTCCCCTCCTCTGTCCTGCCAAGGTTTGCCACTGCACGAATGGCTCCTGTTTCAGTTTCCATGACCACAGCAGTTCCATGATCGGCTTCAAAGTTTTCGAGAGCCTCGAGCAATGCATGATGAGTAATGTCTTGGATGTTTACATCAAGTGTGGTTTGCACATCATAACCATCTTGTGGCTCTTGCAAATAAGAATCACTCAATGGTTTCCACTGACCGTTTGCTATCCTTTGACGCAATTGCAAACCAGGAATGCCTCGCAACTGATCTCCAAAAGCACCTTCAAGCCCTACACGAACGTAACTTCCATTTGGCTGTTCTTGTTCATACCCGATGGTTCGCTCAGCTATTTTTCCTAGTGGTTTTTCACGCACTGTTTTTCGCTCGACCACCAAACCACCTCGAACACCCCCTAGCTTAAAAAGAGGGAAAGCTCGCAAGCGATTCATCTGGCCATAGGTCAAGTCTTTTGCAATGCGTCTATAGCGATGCTTCTTTTTGTGCGCATCAATAAGTGTGTTGTAATAGTAATTTTCGCTTTTGCCCAACAGCTGCGAAAGGGAATCTGAAAGGGCATCAACATGATTTTCAAAGAGGCTTGTACTGACAGTCGCTGCGTCGAAATGAATGGTGTATCTCGGTACCGAAGTGGCAAGTAAACTCCCATCTTGCGCATAAATATTTCCACGTATGGGCTGAATTTCAAAGTTTTGTATTGTTGTTTTTTCAGCAAGAAGCTTAAAGGAATCGCCTTCTACAAATTGGATGTATATGATTTTGTATCCAATCACAAAACCAAGTAGAAATAACCCCACTACCACAAATGAAAATCTCGAAATCAGTTTCTTCTGCTTTTCCATTTTATTCAATTATGATTTTTGTGGGAGGAGTGACTGAGGAAACAAACCCACGCTCGGACAGTTTAGTTTTTACTTTAGTCTCAAGACGCATATACATGGCCTTGGTTCTTGTTTCAGCAAATTGACTTTTTAACTCTTGGATTTCAGTGTTAAGAGCAGAAATTTCCATCACCTTTTGGTCGATGTTGTGAGAGGACGCAATCATAATCCCCGCCAGAAAAAAGAAGAAAATAATAAGTCGCCAATTCCTAAAGGCACCTTGTTGTACCAAGAAAGAACCTCGAAGAATTTCCAACAGACTTTGTCTCATATTTTCTCTGCTATTCGCAACTTTGCACTGCGTGCACGTTTATTTTTTTTAATTTCTTTCTCACTGGGCAAAGCCAATTTCCCTACCTTTTTGAAAGGCACATGTGAGTGTCCAAACTCATCTTTAATAGGTTCGCTATTAAAGCATCCATACTGTATAAATCGTTTCACCAAACGATCTTCCAATGAGTGATAGCTTATCACGCAAAGTCTTCCATTGCTTTTAATAACCTCACCACTTTGTTCGAGTAGGGACTTCAATGCATACAACTCTTGGTTCACTTCAATGCGGAGGGCTTGGAAAATTTGAGCCATCACTTTATGTTTGATTTTTACAGGCACTAAGGGACTGAGAATCTCTGTAAGTTCAAGGGTTGTTTCAATGGGCTTTTGACTTCGTTGCTCCACAATTCGTAATGCAATCTTTCGGGGGTTGGTCAGCTCGCCATATTGGTAAAAAATATCACTGAGTTGTTCTTTTGTGTAGGTATTCACGACATCTCTTGCCGATAGCCTTTCCAATGAATTCATCCTCATATCAAGGGGGCCATCAAAGCGTATAGAAAAACCTCTTCCTGGTGTATCGATTTGGTGTGATGAAACACCTAGATCTGCTAAAATACCATCGACTTTATCGATTTTATGAAATTTTAAAAAGCGTTGTAGAAAAGAAAAGTTTTGATGAATAAAAATCAAACGATCATCATCCAATAAGTTTTCAATAGCATCTTCATCTTGATCAAAAGCAATGACCTTTCCTCTACTGCCAATCGCGTCTAAAATTGCTTTGGTATGTCCTCCACCACCAAAAGTAACATCGACATAAGTGCCAGACTCTTTGAGAGCTAACCCCTCCAGACAAGCATCCAGCAAAACGGACTTATGATACATCCTCATCGTGATTTCCCATTACTTCTTCTGCCAGTTGTGCAAAGTCAAGGGCAGCATCATCAATGGCCTTTTCATAAAGCTCCTTATCCCAAATTTCAATCATGTTGATTGCTGATGATAAAACCAAAGACTTGTCCAAAGAAGCGATGGTAAGCAAATCCTTTGGAATCAAAATTCTAGTTGCTGCATCGAGGTCAATCATCTTGACGCCTGCAGTAAATCGGCGAATGAAGTCGTTGTTCTTTTTTCTGAATCGATTCAGCTTGTTCACCTTTTCCATCATGGCTGACCACTCCTCCAAAGTATATAGCTCCAAGCACTTTTGAAAGACCGAACGCTTAAGAACAAACGTCTCAACTCCCTTGAGCTGCTTGGTGATGGACACAGGAAGCTTTACCCTACCCTTGGGATCCAACTTGCATTCGTACGTACCGACAACATGCATTTTTTCAACTCTAACTGAGTCAAATATATCAATTATTTACCACTTTTTACCACTTTTTACCACTTTGTTGATAAATTCAGACACCTTTGACACTCGGGCTTTATAAAATGCTTAAAATGTGTTTGTTACATACAAATTATAAAACATTAGTTGGTTTCACATTTTTAAAATGATGTAAACCGTACTTTGTTTGCAATGAATGAAGTAACTGACTTGAAATGGTTATATTTGTTCACTATTTTGAATCAATTGATGCAAGAAACAATCAAAAAGTCAGGTAAATACCAATTCCTAGAGGTTGGAGAAGGAAAGCCAATTGTTATTCTTCATGGTCTTATGGGTGGGTTGAGTAACTTTCAAGGAGTTACAGATTACTTTCCCGGCAAAGGATATAAAGTAATAATTCCTATGCTGCCTATCTACGACCTACCGCTACTCAAAACAAATGTAAAAGAGTTTGCGAAATACGTGGATCAATTTATTTCTCACCTTGGTTTAAATGGTGTTATCTTGCTTGGCAACTCATTGGGCGGCCATATCGGTTTACTTGTTTCTTTATTGTATCCAAAAAATATTAGGGGTCTTATCATCACAGGAAGTTCTGGACTCTACGAAAACTCTATGGGGGAAAGCTATCCCAAAAGAGAAGACAAGGATTATATGAGGAAAAAATGTGAGGAAGTTTTTTATGATCCTAAAGTGGCAACTGACGATGTGGTTGATGAGGTTTTTGAGACTGTCAACGATCGAAAAAAACTGGTTAAAATCCTCACGATTGCCAAAAGTGCAATTCGCCATAACATGTCTAAAGATTTGCCTAAAATCAAAATCCCAACTGCTATCATTTGGGGTAAAAATGACATTGTAACACCCCCGGAAGTTGGTCACGATTTTAATCGTCTTCTTCCAAATTCTACTCTTTTTTGGATAAAAGAATGTGGTCATGCACCAATGATGGAACATCCCAATCTATTCAATGTGCACATGGAAAAATGGTTGAGGACAAACTCAAACTGAGTTGTCATGATTAATTCTGCTCGTTTTTTGGTCAGCAGCTCGGATGTAGATCAATGCCCAAAGTCCTACTCTGCTGAATATGCTTTTATTGGTCGCTCAAATGTTGGGAAGTCATCCCTCATCAACGCATTGACAAACAATAAAAAACTTGCCAAAACATCGGGCACACCTGGGAAAACAAAATTGATTAATCACTTTTTCATCAATGAAAGTTGGTTTTTGGTCGATTTGCCTGGTTATGGTTACGCCAAAGTATCTAAACAAGGAAGAAACGAAATCAAAAAACTCTTACATGGATATTTTGAAAAGAGAGAACAATTAATCAACACATTTGTTCTAATTGATAGTCGCCATAAACCACAAAAAATTGATGTAAATTTCATCAACATGCTTGGAGCACATCAACACGCATTTTCTATCGTTTTCACCAAAATTGATAAGCTTTCTGAAAAGCAAAGAAGAAACAATTTATTGCATTATCAATCGCATCTTTTAGAACTGGGATGGGAAAGCATCCCCCCAATGTTTGAATCCTCTGCAAAAACAGGTGAAGGCAAGGAAGAAATAATCAACTACATCGCATCAATCAATTCGAATCTTTAGTTTTTTGGGCTTTTCCCAAATTGTGCTCATCTGAAAAATAATCACAAAACTGTTGGAAGGCCTCACCCATTTCAACATCCTGCGTAGCATTCATGTACGACTTGTGAATCCCCACAAGTGTTTGATGAACAAACACACGCATTTGGTCAACAGGCATTTCTTTTGACCATAAATCAATTCGAGCGGTTTCCTGCATTTCCTTATTCCAAGTGCTCAAAAAAACAGCGTGGGTTTCTTGATTGCTAACTCCTCCATCAGGAGCAGACCAATGCAACTTGCATGGCACATGGTTTTCGTCAAGCTCAACATCTATCGTAATACTTGTTTCTTTCATTTTCGTCGTGGTTTATATTCTGATTTTTCAAACAACACTCTGGTTGGTGTTTTTAGCAGTTCGTCGATGGATTTACGCTCGTTTTTTTGATAAGCATTGACGATTTGCAAGCCCAACCACTGTCCTATTTTCCCAGGTGAATCAACATCTATATTTAAATAAAATTTTGAAAATGGTGCTGAAAAAATAAAACGATTGATGAGGTCTGGGTCAGTACTAAAGAGCATCTCTTTGGATACAAAAAAATTCCAGATCTCTTTTTCATTTGTTCTTGCCCATTCAAGTTGTTCTGGGGTATATCCCATTATGCGATCTTCAGAAAAATCTGGTATGATCATTTGCTTGATATACTGTATTTTTCCATAGTGAATTAACTGCGACAAAAAACTTCGATCATTGGGCGTTGTGAGAATACGCTCTGCGAACGACTCGGCGAGTTGCACAGAAATGTCACGCAAATTCATCTCTTGTCGTAAATACATGGCAATTCCCTGATACATAAAATGATTAACTCCCAAGAAATTATCTATGGCAACCAAAGCCATGGTGTCGTTCAGAATGACTTTATTGTTATAATCAACATCAGAAGTTATGGTGATTACTTTTTTGGGCCGTTTCGCGTTTTCAAACACGCGAGTAAGACCTTCAATAAAAAGATCTATTTGATCTTCAATATCACCTCTTGATATCATTTTTGTTTGCTTGTAAAGTGCCATTTGCAAGCTGTCTGTGCGTCGATTGACCCACACAGAAAAAGGATAATTTTTTGGGAAAAAATAAGGAAATTGTTTTTCGACTGCTGCTAAGGAGTCAGGGTGTGATTCAAAAAAAATTTGTTCAAAACGAATCAACTCATATGAGTATGTGTTTGTTGAAGAATTTCGATTTGAACAACTCCACAATAGAAGCAAAAAAAATAACACGGCCAAAAATGATCGAAACAAGTTTTTGAATAAGCGCATATGTACTACCTTTGAGCCTAAAATTAGAGTTTACTAATCTACTGTTTTTTTAAATGATAATTGATTAGTGTTATGAAAACTAAAGACGTTGCTAAATATATTATTGATTGGTTAACTTCATACATGGAAGACGCCAAACTAGATGGGTTTGTCGTTGGTGTTTCTGGAGGTATAGATTCTGCACTAACATCTACATTGTGCGCAATGTCTGGCAAGCCGACTCTTTGCCTTGTAATGCCAATCCACCAAGAAAAAAATCAAGTCCACAGAGCCAAGAATCACACTGCTTGGCTATCAAAAAAATACAATAACGTTAGTGTAAAAGTTGTGCAATTAACTGAGCTCTATGAAACCTTTTGTCAATTGGACGCTGCACCAAATCAATTTGAAGGTACTGGACTTTCTTTAGCAAATACACGCTCTCGACTGCGCATGACAACACTCTACTACTTTGCATCAAAACAACGCTTACTCGTGGCAGGAACAGGAAATAAAGTTGAAGATTTTGGTGTAGGATTCTATACCAAATATGGTGACGGAGGAGTTGATGTGTGCCCCATAGCTGATTTGATGAAAAGTCAAGTGAAAAAACTTGCATCATATTTGGGCGTCGATCGTGCTATTGTAAATGCAGCACCGACTGATGGGTTGTGGGACGATAATCGAACCGATGAGGAACAACTTGGTGCGTCTTATGACGAACTTGAATGGGCGATGGAACAGCACGAAAACGGCAAAACACCTTCTGATTTTAAATATCGCGAAAAAGATGTGTTCACAACTTATATGAAACATCATAAAATGAACAAACATAAAATGCTACCTATTCCAATTTGTGTTATACCACAGCATCTAATGTAATTTTTTTGTTAAATTTACTGAGAATTTACTTACAAACTTTGTAGTTTGTTTCATTTGTTGTTTATTTAGAGACTTTTTCTAAATTGTATTATAAGTTAGTGATTAAAGTTGTACTTGCTGATTCACATCCAATAGTCCACAAAGGAGTTAAGTCTGTTTTTAAAAATTCCACAGAGATTTCAATAGTTGGGAAAGCACTTAAAGCAGACGACCTTTTTAAGATAATCGAGAAAAAGATAATTGATATTATTGTTTTGGAGTTAGACCTGTATGAATCTGAAGGACTAACAGTTTTACGACGAATTAAGGAAGAATACCCAGGTACTCGTGTACTCGTCTACTCAAGTCAGCCTGAAGAAGTATATGCAATCTCGTCTTTAAAAGCAGGCGCCTCTGGGTACCTAAACAAAAAAGCAAATCCTAGCTCTCTTCGCCATGCCATATTGAAAATTGCTTCGGGTGGAGTTTTTATCACCAATGAGCTAGCACAAACGATTGCCTTTGATGAATCAACAGGTCGGCCAAGAAGAATGTTCAAAAAACTTTCGATGCGTGAAGTCGAAGTACTCAAAATGCTTAGTGACGGCAAAAGAAATAAAGAGATTGCTGCAGAGTTAAAACTAAATGAAAAAACCGTAAGCACATATCGAAGTCGAATTATGAAAAAATTGAGAGTCAGAAACCTAGTTGAACTGATAAGAAAGGCACAATCGATTCATATCGATTCGTTTTAAAAAATGACACGGTCTAAGCGTTGGCTCAAATTCTTTTTAAGCCCGACATAATCATTTACCTCCTCTAGAATTTCTTGATGAGTTTCCACATTACTTTCGACTGTCTTGTTCTTTAATTCTCCTATTTTTTCTTGTATCAACAAACAGCGAAGATTCAAAATGGTTTGCTGCAGCCATCGCCCAATTTCAGACTTTTTGTCATTGATAATGATATTTTTTCTCTCCCAATCATGAAGCACATTGTTTTCCTCATCCATGATAATACTGCTCACCAATGCCGATTGCTCTGCAGAGAGTTCTAGCAGAAAAGTTTCCATGATAAGGGGTTTTTGCTCGTTGTAAATGGACAGTAAGGAATGGTAAAGTTCGCGAAAGCTTTTGGTCGATAATTCCACTTCATCTTGCTGGAGGTCTAGGTAAATTTTTTCATACACCTTCGCACTAATTTCAGTGGGTGTGAGTTCGATTTTGCCTTCATCATCAGACTGTAAAACGACATCTTCAAACGATACTTCTTCGTTGCCATAAAGCAGAAGCAATGAAATAATATTTCGCTCAAGCACAAATCGTTGATTAACTTTTTGTTTGGGTGCGCTAACCACTTGCATCTTTTCTGATGCTTTGGTTTGTGGTGCTTGTTTGGCCTTTTTTTGAAGCATCTGAGCAAGGGTCGAAAACAAAACATCCTCACTGATATTCATCGTAGAGGCACAGTCTTGGATATAAATTTCTCGACGTATGGCATCTGGTATCAAGGCAATGGTACTAACAATTTCACCTATGGTTTCTGCCTTACGAATGGGTTCATTTTCGCCCTCCTCTGAAAGTAATTTTGCCTTAAATTGAACAAAATCAACTGTGCTTTTAACTAAAAACTCTTTGACCTCTGTGGGTTGATTCTTTCTCACAAAACTGTCTGGATCTTCTCCCGCTGGAAATGTACATATGGAAACATGCATTCCAGCCTCCAAAATAACATCAACTCCTCTGATTGCAGCACGAAGTCCTGCAGCATCTCCATCAAACAACAGTGTGATTGTATTTGTCAGCCGGCGAATCAAACGAACTTGGTCAGGCGTAAGTGCAGTTCCAGATGAGGACACAACATTTTGAATCCCAGCCTGATGCATCTGAATCACATCAGTATAGCCCTCAACCAAATAACAATTACTTTCCTTTGCAATGTGTTGTTTTGCTTGATAGAGCCCATACAGCACTTTACTTTTTTGATACACTTCACTCTCAGGAGAGTTCAAGTATTTAGCAGCTTGCTTATCTTGTTTTAAAATACGCCCACCAAATCCTGTCACTCTGCCAGACATACTGTGGATTGGGAACATTATTCGTCCCTTAAAACGATCAAAGGTTTTACCTCCTTTTTCTATCGTTAAACCAGTGGATACTAAAAATTCCTTTTGAAATCCAGCGTCAGTTGCTGCATTGGTCAGAGCAGTCCATTCGTCTGGTGAGTACCCCAAATGGAAACGCTCGATCGATTCGTCAGTAAATCCCCTTTCTTTAAAATAACTCAATCCAATGTTTTTTCCTTCTTCAGATTCAGTCAGCATTTTTGAGAAATAGGATTGGGCAAACGCTGTTACAGCATACATGCTTTCGCGCAATGACGCTGCTTCTTTCTGCTCATTGGTCTGCTGGGTTTCTTCAACCTCAATATTGTATTTTTTGGCAAGAAATTTAATCGCTTCAGGAAATGTAAAGTGCTCATGCTCCATCAGAAAAGAAACAACATTACCCCCCTTTCCACTACTAAAATCTTTCCAAATCTGCTTGGCTGGAGAAACCATAAAACTTGGGGTTTTTTCGTTTGAAAAAGGACTGAGACCTTTGAAATTTGAGCCTGACTTTTTGAGCTTTACAAAGTCTCCGATTACTTCTTCAAGACGAGCTGTTTCAAATACGATATCTACTGTTGACTTGCTGATCAAAATCAAACGATTATAAGTTTTAAAAATAGAAAAAAGGAATTAAAATTCTCTATCAATTACATAGGAAACTAATTTTTTCAAGCTATCCTTTGATTCAGAAGCTGGGAATGAATCCAAAATCGATATTGCTTCCTGTTGAAATTCATGCATTCTGCTGATTGAGTACTCCAGACCACCCTTTGATTTGACAAAAGCAATCACTTCTTTGACCGTCTTTTTGTTCTTGTTGTTTTTTTTGAAATTACGTTTCAGCCACCTTCGCTCTAAGGGGCTGGCCTGCTCCATCGCATAAATCAAAGGCAATGTCATTTTTCGTTCACGAATATCTATTCCTGTTGGCTTTCCAATACGCTGCTGTCCGTAATCAAACAAGTCATCTTTAATCTGAAAAGCCATTCCAATTTTTTCTCCAAAATATGTCATTTTTTTTATATCATTTTGTGAAGCATCTACAGAACATGCCCCCAAAGCACAGCAGGATGCAATCAGCGTGGCAGTTTTTTTTCGAATCACCTCGTAATAAATCTCTTCGTTAATATTAAGACTTCTTGCTTTTTCTATTTGCAACAACTCTCCCTCACTCATTTCACGTACTGCAGTAGAAATAATCTCGAGTAAGTCAAAATCTTTATTGTCGATGCAAAGCAACAACCCCTTTGACAACAAATAGTCCCCAACCAATACTGCAATTTTATTTTTCCAAAGGGCATTGATTGAGAAAAAGCCACGTCGTTTGTCGCTTTCGTCGACAACATCGTCGTGTACCAAGGTCGCAGTGTGAATCAATTCGATTACTGAGGCTGCTCGGAAGGTGCGTTCGTTGGTTTTTCCTAAGAGTTTGGCTGTGAGAAAAACAAACATTGGACGCATTTGTTTTCCTTTACGATTGACAATATAATGCGTGATTCGATTCAACAAAGCAACCTTGGAGGACATTGCTTTGGAAAACCTTCCTTCGAAGAGTTCCATTTCCTCACCTATGGGGCGTTTGAGTTGATCAATGATTTTCATTTGTTTCTAAATATACAATTTCGCTTGAATCTGTTAAACACCAATTTCGTAAGCAAATTAGTGTTGTTTGTTTGCCAATTGACCACAAGCAGCATCGATGTCATTCCCTCGAGACCGGCGTAGAGTAACCGATATATTTTGACCCTCCAGTGCAGAAATGTATTCTGAAATTGATGCTTGTTTTGCTTGTAAAAATTGATTGTCTCCAATAGCATTGTATTCAATGAAGTTTACTTTTGATGGCACCTGTTTGCAATAAGCAACAAGAGCGTCAATATCTTCTTGTTTGTCATTAATCCCTTGCCAAACAACCACTTCAAAAGTGATTTTACTTTTTGTTTGATCATACCAATACTTGAGTGCTTCCAATAGTTCGGGTAAAGGGAATCTTTTGGTAAATGGCATCAACCGATTTCGTGTTTCTTCGATTGCTGAGTGAAGTGAAACAGCCAATTTGAACTTTGGGTTCTGACTTGCCATTTCACGAATAATTTTAGTGATCCCAGAGGTTGAAACTGTGATACGTTTGGGTGATATTCCCAGACCATCGGGTGAAGTTATTTTCTGAATGGCGAGTAAGGTGTTTTTATAATTCATAAGCGGTTCTCCCATTCCCATGAACACAATGTTGGTTAGCCCACGATTATAATTCAATCGACTTTGTCGATCAATAACAACAACCTGATCATAAATCTCATCAGGGTTGAGATTTCGCATTCTTTTCAGTTTGGATGTTGCACAAAAATGGCAGTCCAAGCTACACCCAACCTGACTCGATACACATGCTGTTGCACGTGAATCGGTAGGAATTAAGACAGATTCGACCAAAAACCCATCATGCAATCGAATGGCATTTTTAATAGTGCCATCTGCACTTATTTGGAGGTGATCGACATCAATATGATTGATGACAAAATGTTCTTCTAAAAGCGAACGATGTGATTTTGACAAGTTGGTCATCCCCTCAAAATCATGAGAACCTTTGCTCCAAAGCCATTCATAAACCTGATTGCCTTTGAAGGCTGGTACCTCATTTGAGGTAAAAAAAAGACGTAACTCTTCCAAGGTTAATGCACGAATGTCACGACGTGCTTTATCCATAATTATAAAATAAGCATCGCATCTCCATACGAATAGAAGCGATATTTTTTCTTTACAGCTTCTTGATAAGCCTTTTTGATAAACTCATGCCCTGCAAAAGCAGACACCATCATCAAAAGAGTAGATTTTGGTAAATGTAAATTGGTAATCATACTATCAGCAATACTAAACTCGTGAGGTGGGAAAATAAACTTATGTGTCCAGCCACGGTAAGTGTTGAGTGTTTTACTAGAAGACACTGCACTTTCGAGCGCACGCATAGATGTGGTGCCGATTGAACACACACGATTTTTGTTAGCTTTTGCATTGTTAACAATATCAGCCGCTTGCTGGTCGATGATGAGTTCCTCTGAATCCATTTTATGCTTAGACAAATCTTCAACTTCCACTGGATTGAATGTGCCCAGCCCTACATGAAGGGTGATATCAGCCATGTCAACACCCTTAATTTCAAGTCTTTTGAGTACGTGTTTTGAGAAATGAAGCCCAGCAGTTGGTGCTGCAACAGCACCTTCATGCTTTGCATAAATCGTTTGGTATCGTTCCCGATCAAAATCCTCTTCTTCTCTTTTGATATATTTTGGAAGTGGAGTTTGACCCATTTCATGAAGTTTTTCGCGAAAAGCATCGTAAGGACCATCATATAAAAATCGTAGTGTACGACCACGAGAAGTGGTATTGTCAATCACTTCAGCAACCAAATCCTCACTATCTCCAAAATAAAGCTTATTTCCAATTCTTATTTTTCGAGCAGGGTCAACAAGAACATCCCAAAGTCGTTGAGATTGATTCAATTCACGAAGTAAAAAAACTTCTATTTTGGCACCTGTTTTTTCCTTATTACCGATCAAACGAGCTGGAAATACCTTTGTATTGTTGCGAACCATAATATCCCCTTCGTCAAAAAAATCAACGATGTCTTTAAAATACTTGTGTTCAATGGTTTCTGTTTCACGATGTAAAACCATTAGTTTTGACTCATCGCGATGATCGGTTGGATATTCTGCCAGCAGTTTTTCTGGCAAATCAAAATTAAAGTGTGAAAGTTTCATTGAGTGTGTTAAGGCGGCAAATATACATTCTCAGAAGGGGGGTTGTCAAGTTATTGGGCATGTTTTTGCTCAATCACCCTAACAAAAACCCATTAATTTCTAAATGTTTCCAAAATCCTGGATACGATTTTGTTACCACATTAGCATCTTGAATCCGAATGGGCACCAACAATGCCAGTGGTGCAAAAGCCATCGCCATGCGATGATCATGATAGGTTTCGATCAAAACATTTGGCCGAATTGGATTGTTGCGCTTTTGAAGGTTTAAACTATGGTCTGTGATCTGGATTATTGCTCCCAATTTTGTCAATTCGTTTTGCAAGGCAACCAAGCGATCCGTTTCTTTAATTTTCAAGGTATGTAAGCCCGTGATATCACAAGCTATACCCAACCCATAACAACTCACGACTATCGTTTGAGCGATATCTGGGGCGTTGGAAAGGTCTAATTGTATATAAGTGGATTTCAGGGCTTGCTTTTGCAAATGAAGTGTATTGTTTTCAATCGAAGATTTTACCCCTAACTGCTCATATATGTTCATCAATACACGATCCCCTTGCAAACTGTTTTGTTTGTAGATCGCCAAACGAACATCTGCCTCTTTTGCAAGTGCTGCGATGCCAAAATAATATGATGCAGAACTCCAGTCTGACTCAACAGCATAGGTAGTCGAAGCAATCTCTATTTTTGGAGAAACCTCTATGGTCTGGCCAGAAAAGCTGGCTTCAATACCTATGTTATGTAATAGAGATTGAGTCATTTTTATGTAGGGAACTGAGGTTATCTTACCTTGTAAATGAAGACGCAATCCACCTGCCAAGTGTGGCGCAATGAGCATCAATGCTGTAATGTATTGACTACTGATATCGGCTGAGAGACGAATCTCATCGGCATAAAGTTTTTTCCCTCTGATCAATAAAGGTGGGTATCCCTCATTTTTGAGGTAGGTGATATCGGCTCCGAGCTGTCGTAGCGCATCGACTAATATCGCTATTGGACGTTCTTGCATACGCTGGGAGCCTGTTAAGGTTTTTTCTTGGTTTTCTATTGAAGAAAAATAGGCTGTCAAAAAACGCATCGTGCTGCCAGAATGACCAATATCCACCAAGGCATCATCAGTTTCGAGGCCATACTTCATCGCAACTGTATCGTCAGAATTAGACAGGTTTGTAAGTTCAATTTGAGGGAAAAATGCTTGCAAAAGCAACATCCGATTCGATTCACTTTTTGAACCTGTAACTTGAATTTTTCCGACTACAGAGCCAGATTTGTGACCTAGTCTGATCTCTTTCACTTATTAATTTTTGTGTTGTTGTGGTGTCGATCGTGATCACGTTTGGTCTTTAATTCTAATTTTTTGGCAAAAGCCTCGGATAAATCAACGCCTGTCTGATTGGCCAGACATATTACCACAAAAAGTACATCAGCTAATTCCTCACCTAAATCCTTTTGCTTGTCGCTTTCTTTTTCGGACTGCTCACCATAACGGCGGGAAATGATTCGAGCAACCTCTCCAACTTCTTCAGTAAGTTGCGCCATATTGGTTAATTCATCAAAATAGCGGATACCATGTTTTTTGATCCACTGATCAACCAGTTTTTGTGTTTTCTTTAAATCCATTTTAATTATTATGTTATCAAAAATAATGATGATGAAAACAATTCTTTGCCATTTTTAAAGGTTTATTTAAAAAATTATAATTTACACATTATCAATTTATTAAAAAATTATTTATAAGTTTAATTAATTTTTAAAATAACATTATGAAACAATTTTACAATATACTTTTTATAATTTGTGCTGTGAGCGTAAATTCACAGATAACAGATTTCCCATATGTGGATTCATTTCCATTAAATGCAGAAGGTACTGCAATTGACTCGCCAAACTTTTCATCCTTTACAGAAAGCGGAGATACTGGTGGTTTCCTTCCTTATGGAATTTCAGGTGCAGATACTGATTATTGTTTTTACACAACATATCCCTCGGCGGGTACCAGTACAACCGCTTATGGATATTTAGGGCCTTTTACTGTCACAGAAGGGGTAAATGACGGGTTTTTAGTTAATCACAGTACGTATGGTGGCGGGCCACAAAATTTCAATTTTATAGTGATTGATGAAGCTGCTGGCAGTTTAGGTCTTGCTAAAGATCCAAGTGGCAGTAATTATGATTATTTCACTTCAACCGCAACCTATCCAACTTACGAATCATCAGTTATTGATTTGACAAATTATGTCGGTCAATCTATACAAGTTGGTATTTATGTTGGCAATGCTCCTATAACAGTAGCAGATTACCTATTTACAGATGATTGGACTATTGGGTCTTACGCCACACTTTCAAATATAGAGTTTAGCTCAATTGAAAACTCAATTTCAATTTTTCCTAACCCAAGTTCAGACTATATAAACTTTAGTGGTTTAAGTGATTTTGAGATTTCTGAGGTTACTATTTTTAATCAACTCGGACAAATTTCCAAGAAAATAGACTTTAAATTAAACAAATCTAGCTCTGTTAATGTTTCAGACCTTTCAGCAGGCTTATATTTTGTTGAAATAAAGAATTCAGATAATCAAAAAACTACATTAAATTTTATGAAAAAATAATTGTAAAAAAATTATTTTAAAGCGGCTGATTATTTCAGCCGCTTTTTTATTTATTTTTTGAATCCATTAAGATTGTGACTGGGCCGTCATTGCTGAGCTTCACATCCATCATCGCTCCAAAAACTCCTGTTGAAACTGATCGTCCTAGTACTTTTTCGCACTCCTCCACAAAACTTTTATACAAAGGCAAGGCTGTTTCTGGCTTAGCAGCATCGATATAGGAGGGTCGATACCCTTTTTTGGTCAATGCGTGGAGCGTGAACTGACTGACCACCAACAATTCACCCTCTGTGTCTAATAGCGATAAATTCATTATATCGTTCGTATCGTTAAAAATACGAAGTCCGATAGTTTTTTTTACCAGCCATGAAACATCTTGCATATCATCCTCGTGTGTGATGCCCAAAAAAACCAAAAGCCCTTTTGAAATTGATCCCACAATCTCTCCATTGACTTGGACACTTGCTTCGCTAACACGTTGAATAACGACCCTCATAAATTCTAAAAATCGGTTCTATACTGTTGGTCCTCACCATTAATAATTTGGGTATAACTTTTATAACGTGAAGCAGCAATATCTCCTGATGCTACTGCAAATTTCACTGCACATTTTGGCTCGTCTATGTGCAAGCAGTCTTTGAATTTGCATTGGCTTTTTCGTTCAAAAAATTCAACAAAATAATCCCCCAATTCTTGTCGGGAAAATGCAATCATTCCAAATCCCTTTATACCTGGCGTGTCAATGATTTTTGCACCAAAATCCAGCTCATGCAGTTCGGCATGTGTTGTTGTGTGCTGCCCTTGCTGATACTGCTCCGAAATCGCTTTGGTTTTGATATTCAACATTGGAGCTAGTGTATTGACTAGGGTTGATTTCCCAACGCCGCTGTGACCAGATAGCATACACACTTTGGATGCCATTAGTGTTTTAACTTGATCGACATTGGTTCCTTTCAATGCCGAAATTTCTTCACAATGATAGCCAATGTCATCATACACTGCTTTGAGCTGGCGCAGTTCTGTCAACTCTTGGCTTGTGTAGGAATCTTCTTTGTTAAACAACAACACAACTTCAATACCAAATGCCTTGGCGGTTGCCAAAAACCGATCGATAAAGGCAGGATAAGTCACAGGATTATTTAGTGTAATCAATAAAAATGCAATATCAATATTTGCAGCTAGAATATGTATTTGCTTGGATAAGTTAACCGATTTTCGAACGATATAGTTTTTCCGATCATGTATGTGATGAATCACTCCTTCTTCGGGGTTTTCATCGATAGAAATGGTCACTCGATCGCCTACTGCAACAGGGTTGGTGCTTGAGATTTGATCTGTGCGAAATTTACCTTTTATGCGACAAGAAATCAGTGTACCTCTATCTGTTTTTACAGAGTACCAACTTCCTGTCGATTTATAAACCGTTCCTTCCACAGCTTACAAGGTAAGACTTTTCAATCTTAGGTATTGATTACCTTTTCTTGATGGTTAATCGATTCCTGATGAATTGCTTTGAACATACGTAATAAAAATTCTTCACTCAACCCATGACCTTCGCCTTCCAAAATCATCTTTCCTAGGATTTCATTCCAACGCTTGGATTGCAAAACAGCAACATTATGCTCTTTTTTTAACGTACCAATATCAACAGAGATATTCATTCGTTTCCCTAGTGTTTCAAGGAGCGAGTGGTCGATGACGTCGATTTGTGCGCGAAGTGTGTCGAGCCTGTTAACATAACTCTCAGCTTCAGCTGTTGTTTTACGAATCCGAAGATCTTTCATCATTAGAACAAGAGTGTCAGGTGTGATTTGCTGTGCAGCATCACTCCAGGCATTATCAGGGTCTCGATGGGTTTCAATCATCAAACCATCAAAGTTCAAGTCTAAGGCTGTTTGTGATACGTCTTGTAAAATATCACGACGCCCACAAATGTGAGAAGGATCACAAATCAATGGAAGATCGGGAAATCGATTTTGCAGTTCAATTGCCAATTGCCATTCTGGATTGTTGCGATATTTTGTTTTAGCATAGCTTGAAAATCCTCGGTGAATCACACCTAATCTTTTGATGTCAGCTGTGTATAAACGCTCTATCCCCCCAAGCCAAAGAGACAAATCAGGATTGACTGGATTTTTTACAAGAACAATTTTATCTGTGCCTTGAAGGGCATCGGCAATCTCCTGAACAATGAAGGGGCTAACAGTAGAACGAGCACCAATCCAAAGCACATCAATGTCTGCTTCTAGTGCCAACTTTACATGATCTTTATTTGCCACTTCTGTGGCGGTCATCATACCCGTTTCTTCTTTGACGCGCTGCAGCCACTTTAATCCAATGGCGCCAACACCCTCAAAGTTTCCAGGGCGTGTTCTTGGTTTCCAAATTCCTGCACGATAAATTGTAGCATCTGTATCTTTCAGTTGATGTGCGATATCCATCACTTGTTCTTCAGTTTCTGCGCTGCAAGGACCAGCAATGACTAGGGGGTGAGGGAGGTCAAAGGCATGCAGCCATTCTCCCATGGCTTTATTATTTTCCATTTGTTTTATTTTCAGGTTTTAATATGTGTCTAATCTTATTTATATTCTTCATTTCTTCAACTAATGTCGTGTAATCATCATTTACCAATAGAGATTTAAAATTCTCCATATTGGAGATGTATTCATCTAAGGTTTCAATTACGTTGTGTTTGTTATGTCGAAAGATTGGCATCCACATTTCGGGTGAACTCTTTGCCAAACGAACAGTTGAGGAGAAACCACTACCAGCCATGTCGAATATGCTTTGCTCATCAGCTTCCTTTTCCATAACAGTTTTTCCGAGCATAAATGAGGTGATATGCGATAGGTGTGATACGTAAGCAATATTTCTATCATGCTCGCTGGGATCAATCTCACGTATATGCATTCCCAAATTGGTGAAGATAGCATGTGCACGCTTCAACAAATCTGGTCTTGTTTTTTGTGTTTCACAAAGCATATTTACCTTGCCGTGGTATAAATTGTGAATGGCAGCTTCTGGTCCTGAAAATTCAGTTCCTGCAATTGGATGGCATGCCAAAAACTGTTCGCGCTTTGGATGCTTAGATACCGATTCGCATATAGCTGTTTTGGTCGAACCCATATCAATGACCAATGTGTTTGAGCCTACTGAATCGAGAAGGCTGGGTAAAATATCGACAGTGGCTGTCACTGGTATAGCAATTGAAACAAAGTCCATGTCTCTCATGTCATTGATTGTCGCCTGGTAATCAATCAAACCCAATTGCTTTGCATTTGCCAATGTTGATACTCTTCGACTTACGCCATAGATCGCAACACTAGGATGTGCGCTTTTTAAATCCAATGCCAAAGATCCATTCATCAAACCAACACCAATTAATCCTACTTTCATTTGTCCAATCGATTTAAAGCTTCTGTTATCAGACTTTTCTCAACACACAACGAGAAACGTATATATCCTTGACCAGCACTTCCGAAAATAGTTCCTGGTGCTAAGAAAATATGTTTCTCATGCAGAAGTTGATCAATGAAATCCTCGCTATTTGTTTGTCCTTCTGGCAGTTTTGCCCAAACGAACATTCCACTGTTATTCTTGCTAAAAGTGCAGCCCATAGCTTCTGCCAGTTTCCACATTTGTTCTCTTCGTTCTTGGTATACAGCATTGATATGATCATACCACGCTTGTGGCTGTTGCAAGGCAGCAATGGCACCTTGCTGAATGCCATAAAACATACCCGAATCCATATTGCTTTTGACCTTTAGCACATGATTGATATTGTCTTTCGATCCACTCAACATCCCTATTCGCCAACCTGCCATGTTAAATGAT
The DNA here is from genome assembly GCA_902631125.1 of uncultured Bacteroidota bacterium. Taxonomy (GTDB): domain Bacteria; phylum Bacteroidota; class Bacteroidia; order Flavobacteriales; family Flavobacteriaceae; genus UBA724. The sequence continues at coordinate 18,850 of CACOXF010000004.1, read as the reverse complement.
TTACTCAGTGAATTGAGCTCCATGATGTTTGATTTATCCTTTTGGTTTTGAAATATACTTTTTGGGTGATCTGTGAGCACAAAACTATAGGGGTTGTCATTAACCAATAAAATTTCATTTTGGGCAGCCCATGTAATGAGGTCACGCAACAGTTGAGAATCAATCGTTGTTCCAGTGGGCATGTGTGGACTATTGATCCACATCAAACGAATCTTGGTACAGTCAAGGCTTTTTAGCTGGTCTAGTTTTGGATGCCAATGATTTTTTTCATCAAGATTATAAAATACAGGCTCGGCTTCCACCAAGCGAGTGACAGAAGTATAGGTTGGATATCCTGGGTTAGGCACCAGTACTTGATCTCCAGGGTTGAGAAAAGCCATTGAAATATGCATAACCCCTTCTTTAGAGCCAAGCAAAGGCAATATTTCATTTGTTGGATTCAGAGTTACACCATATTTGTTATGATAAAAATCTGCAATCGCTTTGCGCAATGCCGGAATGCCCTGATAGCTTTGGTATTTGTGTGCAGTGGGGTGCGACATGCTGTTGTGCAATGCATCGACTACCTCCTGAGGTGGTGGTAAATCGGGACTTCCAATACCCATATTAATCACCGGCTTTCCCTCTTCAATCATTGCACGTACCTCTCGCAATTTTTTAGAGAAATAATACTCATGAACACGATCTAATCTTCTTGCTGTAGTCATGATTTTGATTGGTATTCACCTAGGATTTTGAATGAGGTTGCCATAATTTCCAAAAGGGACTTAGCTTTGCGATAGTCGTCAGGGTTATTAAAGGTCACATCGACAAAAAAGGCATACTTCCCAGGTGTCTTAATCACAGGTAGGGATTGAATTTTAGTGAGGTTCAATTTGCAATCACTCATAACGTTGAGGGCTGTTGCCAGGCTTCCACGCTTGTGATTTAAAACAAATTTCCAAGACGCTTTTGAAATATTTGAGATCGTTTGGTCTGCCGATTTTTGAACAATCACAAAACGAGTAACATTATTTTTAATAGTTTGAATAGACTCGCTTAAGACCTGAAGACCATATAAGTCTGCTGCCAGCTGGCTGGCAATAGCCCCTTTTCCAATTTGATTGTTATCGCTGATTTCTTTCGCAACAGCTGCAGTGTCTGAACTTTCAACAAGTTTGATATCAGGGTATGCATGAAAAAATTGCTTACACTGCAGAAGTGCCATCGGATGGGAGTGTACTTCTTGAATATCTGAAATGCTTTGACCAGGCATGGCCATCAGATTGTGACTGATGCTTAGCAAATGTTCCCCAACGATAGATAATCCGTATTGATCGAGCAAGCCATAATTGGGTAAAATCGAACCTGCAATGGAGTTTTCGATCGCCATGACGGCTTGTCTACAATTGTCATACACAATCGACTGTACAAGTTGGTCGAAAGAATCACATGCCAATATCTCTACTTGATTTCCAAAATATTGTTGTGCCACTTCATCGTGAAATGACCCTTTAATTCCCTGTATTGCAACTCTCGTCTTCATATCAAAAAAAAAAGCCCTGATGTTGTTATCAGGACTTTTTTGTATTTGTTTCATCGTGTATTATTACAAACCGTCCTGCTCCATTTGAGAAGTATAAAAAGCGCTGTAATAGTTTACCGTATTATTCATAATGAATGCAAATGTAAGTGCATCTCCCGAAAAAACAAATGTTTAAATGATTTTTTTGTAGGTTTAATTCAAAGTTTACCAATTCACATGATGTTATATCGCAAAGAATTTACTGGTTTGTCAAATTTGTTAGTTGTGGTTTTTTGTATGTGCCTGTTGTTTGGCTGCCAAAATGATGAACATGACCAAGGAAACACTTCTGAAGATCAAATCACAAAGAACATCCAAAACAAAATCATGCCCCTCGGTGCATCTCGTGTACAAGGGTTTTATCCTTGGTTTGAAAGTTATCGATATTATTTATGGAAAGACCTGATTGATGGGGGCTGGGACTTTGACTACATCGGTACAGAAATGGAAACGGGTTCTTACCCAAATTATAAAGGCCTTTCATTTGATACTGATCATCAGGGGAAAATGAGCTGGACATCTAAACAAATATTTAAAGAATTAGAAAGTATACTTAGTGAAACCGGATATCCTGACATTGTTCTATTTAGCTCACCTGGTGGAAATGATATTTTGGATGGCCTTCCTTACGAAAATGTAATTGAGAATATTAATGGTATTATTGATATCTTCCAAAATCACAACCCTGACATCGTTATTCTCATTGAACAGCTTGCCCCAGGAAAAAGGAGTTTTATGACTCAGGAGTTAACAGCGATTTTTGAACAAGCTGTTTTGGATGTTGATAAGATTGCTCAAGAACAAACCAAAGAAAGCTCACAAGTTATAGCAGTAAATATGTTTGATGGCTTTTCCGATGGCTATCTTTACGATAATATTCATTATAATGAAGAAGGAGCGGAATTTATCGCCCAACGATATTACGAAGTATTAAAAACCGTTCTTGAATAGCTCAAATTGAATCCTAGATAGCTTCAATTTGAGTCAAAATACATTTTACAGTATTGGCATCGGTATTATCCAGTATTTTAATCTTGTAGTAGTTGAGAAGCGGCAATATCAATTAATTCAGTTCTCTACTTAAGCTTATTATGCAGAGTGTCATTTACTGTGACAGAAAAAGTTATAGCGGCTGTATGCTCTAATGTTTTTGATACTGAGCAGTACTTTTCAAATGACAATTGGGCTGCGCGAAACAAACGATCCGCAGGCACATCTCCTGTGACGATAACTTTAGCGTGTATTGCTGTAAACAAAGAGGGAACTTGACCTTCCAAACGATCGCCTTCCACTTGTATTTGAAGGCTGTCAGGTTTAATTTTTTGCTTGTTTAATATAGAAATAATATCAATACTGCTACATCCTGCTACACCCATTAGTAAGAGTTCCATTGGGCTGGGCCCTTGAGGGTTTTCACTAGAGGTGTTGTCAATAGATATGCTGTGTCCTCTGTCATTGCTGATGAATGAATGAAATCCGTTTTGATGCTTGAGTTCTACTTTCATGAGTGTGCATATATATTGGTAAATAAGGGGGATAACATGCTATTGAGTTGGTCATATTCAATCAAAAAGGCATCATGCCCATGAACAGATGATATGGTGTGATAATGAAGGTTGACTTTTCTCTCAATCAATCTCGAGTAGGTTTCTCGATTTTCAGCATCAGTAAAAAACAAGTCGGTATCAATTGAAATCAAATGAATCGATCCTTTAATTTGTGAAGCAACCTCCTCAAACGATCCTCGTTCCTCAGTGATATCAATTGTTCGTAAGAGGTGGTTCATGAGTTTATAAGATTGTAACTGAAATCGATTGTTGAGCTTTTCACCATGATATAACAGCCAACTATCGATGTTGAATATTTCTTTTTCTTCATGAATCGATCTTCCAAATCTCTCTTTAAAAGACTCGGGTGTTCGATAACACATCATCGCATGGATTCGTGCATCTTGTAAAGGGTTTTTTGAGCTTTGCAATATTCGGTCTTGCAACAAAGTATTGGCCAAGACCCAACTGGAGGTTTTCCAATCGCAAGCAACTGGGATTAGGTTTTCGATAAGCTCTGGAAAACTCGCTCCCATTTCCCAAACCAAAGCACCACCAATTGAGCCACCAATAGCTGCATAAAGCTTATCAATTCCCAGTTCGTCTAATGCTGCTTTAAAAAGGTATGCTATATCACGAAGCACGAGATGCTCATAGTTATCAATCAGGTTGTTGTCAACGCCATTCCCAGGGAAATTGAACGCCAAAATGGTATATTGATGGGTGTCAATGACTTTACCATCTCCAATGAGTTCAGACCACCAGCCATTTTCACCAGCCACATCTGCATCCCCAGTCAGAGAATGGTTGACTAACACAACAGGAGCACTCCCCAAAGGAGGACCAAATAGCTTGTAGGATAACTGCAAGTCCATTTGATCTCCCGATAGAGTCGTGTAATGTTCAAACGCAATGTTGGCGAGTTGAGACATATTATTGAACCTTATCAAACGCTTGTTGGAGGTCTGTTTTTAAGTCATCAACATTTTCCAAACCAACTGAAAGGCGAATCAAATCAGGGGTCACACCAGTAGATTCTTGCTCCTCTGGCGTCAACTGTTGGTGGGTTGTACTGGCTGGGTGGATGACCAATGACTTGGAGTCTCCAAAATTGGCAACCAATGCGAACAGTTTGGTTTCATCAGCAACAGTTTTACCTGCGTCAAATCCTCCTTTTAAACCAAAAGCCAATAGTCCACTTTGGCCCTCTGGGAGATATTTTTTGGCAAGTGCATTGTACTTGCTCGACTTAAGTCCTGGGTAGTTTACCCAAGCAACATCTTTGTGAGCCTCTAACCATTCTGCCAAAGCAAGTGCGTTTTCACTGTGCTTTTTCATACGAATTTCCAGTGTCTCAAGTCCTTGTATGATTTGAAAAGCATTAAATGGACTAATTGCAGCACCAAGATCTCTCAGCCCTTCAATTCGAACCTTTGCGATATATGCAGCTGGGCCCAAAACATCGTGTAGCACCAACCCATGATACCCTTCAGAGGGTGTGGTAAATTCTGGAAACTTTCCACTCGACCAATCAAAATTACCTGCATCTACGATTACACCTCCCATTGTTGAACCATTGCCATTGGCGTATTTTGTAAGTGAGTGAATCACGATATTCACACCATGTGCAATTGGGTTTTGAAGCGCAGGTGTCGCCAAGGTACTGTCAACCATAAATGGCACTTTTACTGCTTTGGCTTCTCTAGAGATACCCTTGAGATCCAAAACATCTAGTTTTGGATTTCCAAGCGATTCAGCGAAAAAGAGACGTGTATTTTCTTGAACAGCATCTGTAAAATTCTTCGGATTGTCAGGGTCCACAAATGTAGTGGTGATGCCAAGTCTAGGCAGCAACACTTTTAACATATTATATGACCCTCCATACAAACTGTTTGACGCAACGATATGGTCACCAGCTTTGAGTAAAACCAAAATGGCAGTACTCAGCGCAGATGTTCCAGATGCAGTTGCCACTGCAGCAAGTCCGCCCTCCATGGCAGCAATTCGCTGCTCCAATACATCAATCGTGGGATTATTCAGACGGGTGTAGATAAAGCCTGGCTCGGCCAGAGAAAACAGTTTGGCTGCGTGGTCGCTGTCGTTAAATACGTATGCAGTAGATTGAAAAATAGGAACTGATCTTGTTCCTTGTGTAGCAGTTACATCATGTCCTTGATGCAGTGCGTTTGTTGAGAGTTGTTGTGCGCTCATTTTTTAAGATTTAATTTTAAATGATGAATGTAATAAAGAAACGGCATCGAGCTTTTCCCAGGGGAACAACTCAACTTCGTGTACGATTTTTCCATTGTAAGGAGATTCAAAAACTTTTTTAACCTTTTTTGGTATGCGTCCCATATGGCCATAGGATGCAGTCTCAGCATAAATCGGTGTTCTTAATTTGAGACGTTGTTCGATACCATAGGGTGTCAAGTCAAAAAGGGTTTCTAATTTTTTTGCGATTTCGCTGTCAGTCAAGTTAACGTTTGATGTGCCATAGGTGTCTACAAAAATCGAAGTGGGTGCAGCGACTCCTATTGCGTAGCTCAACTGAATAAGGATTTCATCTGCAATGCCAGCAGCAACTACATTTTTGGCAATGTGCCGAGCAGCATAAGCAGCACTTCTATCGACTTTACTTGGGTCTTTCCCACTGAATGCACCCCCACCGTGGGCGCCTTTACCTCCATAAGTATCGACTATGATTTTTCTTCCTGTAAGTCCAGTATCGCCATGTGGTCCTCCGATAACAAATTTTCCTGTTGGATTGATATGGTAAGTCACATCGCTGGAAAACAAAGACTGAATCTCAGGTGAGAAAGAGGCAATCACTTTAGGCATTACCTTTTCAATAATATCCTTTCGAATCTGGCTTGCCATATTTTCGTCTGAGTCAAAGTCATCATGCTGAGTGGAGACAACCACAGTTTCAATTCGTATGGGCTTATGATCCTCACTGTACTCGACTGTGACTTGAGACTTGGCGTCAGGACGTAGATAAGTGATATCTGATTTGGCACGCCGGAAATCGGCAAGTACCTCTAAAATTTTGTGTGAAACAGCTAGTGCTAAAGGCATATAATTCTCTGTTTCATTGTTTGCGTAACCAAACATTATTCCTTGGTCACCAGCACCTTGTTCTTCCTTTTTTTCGCGCTCAACCCCTCGGTTGATATCTGACGACTGTTCGTGTATGAGTGAAATTACACCACAAGAGTTCCCTGAAAATTGATAGGCATCGTCTGTGTAGCCTATATTATTAATTGTTTGTCGTGCAATATGTTGCACATCCAGATAGGTTTTACTTTTCACCTCACCAGAAAGAATCACTTGACCAGTGGTCAAGAGTGTTTCACAAGCAACTTTACTTTGAGAGTCAAAGGCAATGAAATGATCGAGTAAAGCATCACTGATTTGATCAGCAACTTTGTCGGGATGTCCCTCACTTACAGACTCGGATGTAAAAAAATATGGCATTAATTTTACTTTTTGGCGAAGAAGAAGTAAGATAAATCTCTAAAAAGTAAAGCTGTTTTAGCACTTTTTTTGAGAGGTTGCAATCAGTCAAATCCTTCCTCTTTTGCATTGCAAATATACAACGCAATTACAAATTCCAAAATATTTTTTTAATGATTATCGAAAATTAAATGAAATTCCGAAGTTTAAAGTATTGTATTCTTGAATAGTATAATTGGCAAAAATCTTCATGAACAAAAGATTGAGTCGAGCACCAATGAGGCCCATCACACCAGTCGCGTCTGAATCTATATTTATTGGATCTTTAAGTACTCTTGAAATCGTAGGCAAACCTTGTAGTTCGTAATCAATACTATAGTCACCACTGACATCAAACTGTGAGTTGCCGCTATTATAACCTAAAGCGCCAAATACACTCAACACAGGTAAATCGATAGAAGCCAGTGCTTGAATGGTAAAGGTATCTGCTTCGAATGTAATATTGCGGTTGTCACTATTCCCTCCAAAAGTAGAGTCTGATAAGTCGTACTCCAAACTTGCTTTGGACATAGCAGCCAAAACTGATATGTTGAGAGGCAGCTTATCAAGTGGCCCAAAATACTGCATGATATTGTGCTTTAATCCATAACCAAACAGTTTGAAACTACTACCTTCAATATCTATTGTAGGCACAAAACGAACCAATACATCTGTGTCAAAAAAAGCACCTACACTTGCTTGAATAATCGGGGCAGGAAGTGTTCCAAAGGGTAATTCATCTTTTAAGCCACCAGGAAAAGAAAGCTTACCAGCATAATCGATTTGATTGCCTAAAACACTCTCACTAAAAGCAAAATTTAACTCTTGGTCTCCACCCTCACCAAATACAGTTGGCAATGATCCAGATGGTACATTCAAAGAAGTGAGTCCTGTTGGGGTATACACTAAATCTGCATCTGGCACATAAGGAATGGCTGCTCCTATGGTAAGGCCAAAACCTAGTTTTTTATGTGTTTTTGCACTCGTTGCCCAACCTGAATTTAGGGCATAGGTTAGGGTTTTTCCGATGGGGGCAGTGTAGCCCTCTGCCAAAATACGAGCATCTTCGGTTGAGGTTAATAATATGTTTTCAATACCACCCAATAGTTGGGCAGGAGCTGTCGTTAGGGTAAGTGTGAACGTTACAACTGATAGAATAAAATTTTTCATGATATATTCTTGGTTTAGTAATTTGAGCAAAAGTACAAAAACCTTGAACAGAATTGCACTTTTAAATGGATGAATAAAATGACCCTTGCATCTGAGATTTTAAAACAATATTTTATTTAGTGTTTACAATTGACTTTATTTTTTATTTTTATGCGACATAAAATTGAAGATATGCACATTGCAATTGCAGGAAATATTGGAGCAGGAAAGACTACATTAACAGAGTTATTGGCAAAGCATTATAAATGGGAGCCACAGTACGAAGACGTTGTGCAAAACCCATATCTCGACGATTTTTATGCCGAAATGGAACGTTGGTCTTTTAATCTTCAGGTTTATTTTTTAAACAGTCGTTTTCGTCAAACGTTAGACATTCACAACAGCAAAAATACAGTGATACAAGATCGTACGATTTATGAGGACGCTCATATTTTTGCACCCAACCTTCATGCAATGGGACTGATGACCCATCGTGATTTTGAAAACTACAGTTCTTTATTTCAGCTCATGGAGTCTTTGGTCAAAGGTCCCGATTTACTCATTTACCTTCGAAGCTCTATCCCAAACCTCGTTAACCAGATTCACAAACGTGGACGTGTTTATGAAAACTCAATCAGCATCGAGTATCTCAGTCGATTAAACGAGCGTTATGAAGCATGGATTCATGATTATAACAAAGACAACCTTATCATTTTAGAGGTTGATGATCTCAATTTTGTTGATTGTTCTGAGGATCTAGAACAAGTGATTCAAACCATTGACAGCAAACTTGATAATATGAAAATGGATGCCAAATAGGCACCCATTCTAGTACATTTTGCAAATATACCTTACTTATTTTTTTCTAAGCCTTTGATTTCATTGAGTGTAGAGTCGATCATTTCTTGACTTCCAACAATCTCTTGAACTGTTTCTGAGGTTTCGCCGTTTTTGGTTGTGATTGTTGTGATTGTAGCAATCGTTTCACCTTCAGTGGTGCTAGATACTTCGACACGAACTTCTTTTTGTTCTTCTTTCAACTGATGAGCTTGGGCAGTATGTCCATCTCCAAGGATAGGGGCAATGACCAGACCAATCAAACAAGTTAATTTGATAAGGATATTCATCGATGGACCTGAGGTGTCTTTAAAAGGGTCCCCAACTGTGTCGCCAGTGACTGCAGCTTTATGCGCTTCAGAACCTTTTTTCTCCACTTTCCCATTGATTTCAACACCTGCTTCAAATGATTTTTTGGCGTTATCCCAAGCGCCCCCTGCATTGTTTTGGAAGATCGCCCACACTACGCCTGAAACAGCCACTCCTGCCATATAACTACCCAGTGCTTCGGGTCCCATGAATAAGCCAATTACAACTGGCGTGACAATAGTAATTAAACCAGGAAGTAACATTTCTTTGAGAGCGGCTTTCGTTGAAATTTCAACACATTTTGCATAATCAGGTGTTCCTTTTCCTTCAAGGATTCCTGGAATTTCTTTAAACTGACGACGAACTTCCTGCACCATTTCCATGGCAGCTTTTCCAACCGATTGCATGGCAAGAGCAGAGAAAACAACTGGAATCATTCCCCCAATAAACAAGGCTGCCAACACATCTGCCTTAAAGATATTAATCCCATCGATGCCTGTGAAGGTTACATAAGCTGCAAATAGGGCCAGTGCTGTGAGTGCAGCAGATGCAATTGCAAATCCTTTTCCGATCGCAGCAGTTGTGTTTCCGACTGAATCGAGAATATCAGTACGCTCACGAACCTCGCTTGGCAATTCACTCATTTCAGCTACACCACCTGCATTATCAGCAATGGGACCAAACGCGTCAATGGCCAACTGCATGGCTGTCGTTGCCATCATGGCAGACGCAGCTATCGCAACTCCATAAAACCCTGCTAAGGCATAAGAACCCCAAATCGCAACTGCAAATAGAAGGACTGATGAAGCCGTCGAGATCATCCCAACAGAAAGACCTGCGATGATGTTCGTCGCTGCTCCTGTAGATGAGTTTTGTACAATGCTCATCACTGGCTCTTTACCAATGGCAGTATAATACTCTGTAAAGAGGGAAATTAAGTACCCAACACCCAACCCAACGATGGTTGCATAGAATACGTTGGTTGAAGACACGTCACGTGCTGCATCGCCAAAAAACTTCATGCCACTAATCGTCTCTGGCAATAGGTAATCAATCAAAAACCAAGATGCAAATAGGGTCAGTAAAATAGAAAAGATATTCCCCGTATTCAGGGCGCGCTGCACCTCAGCTTCTTTGGCTGAATTGTCTTTGATTCGAATAAAAAGTGTTCCTGCAATTGATGCTATAATACCAACGCCTGCCAACACTAATGGTAACAAAATTGGACCCATCCCTTGAAATGTATCAAGCGTTTGTCCAGCTTCCGACATGTCTTTAATAATGTAGTTTCCAAGAACCATGGATGCAAGAACAGTTGCGACATAACTCCCAAACAAATCGGCACCCATACCAGCTACGTCTCCTACATTATCACCTACGTTATCTGCTATGGTTGCAGGATTTCGAGGGTCATCTTCAGGAATACCCGCTTCGACTTTTCCAACAAGGTCTGCTCCGACATCAGCTGCTTTTGTGTAGATTCCACCACCAACTCTTGCAAAAAGAGCAATTGACTCGGCACCAAGCGAAAACCCAGCCAATGATTCTAAAACGATGGTCATATTTGTATAAAAATCAGACCCATCAATAAATTGTCCTACTAAAAACAAAAACCATAACGCTAATCCAAATACTGCAAGTCCAGCGACGCCAAGACCCATGACAGTACCACCCCCAAAGGACACCTTGAGTGCTTTTGGCAAACTGGTTTTTGCAGCTTCTGCAGTTCGTGCGTTGGCTTCTGTTGCGATTCGCATCCCGATGTTCCCAGCCAATGCTGAAAAAATAGCACCAACAATAAAAGCTGGGACTATCAACCAACTTGTGGTTTCTACCATGGTTGATATCCCATAGAGTGCACCTGATGCTATGACTACAAAAACCAACAACAAACGATATTCTGCATTTAAAAATGCCAGAGCACCTTCTTTAATACTCTTAGATATCGACTGCATTTTTTGAGTACCTGCTGATTGTTTTCTTACCCAAACAGATTGTGTGTACATGACGATTAGACCTACAATTGCGAGTAAAATGGGTGTATATTTAATAAAGTTTTCCATGTTGGTTATAATTGGAATTAATTAAAGCATAGCCTTTTTAACTGCGCGAACGACGTCCTCTCGATTGGGAAGCCACTCGGCTAACAAAACGGGTGAATATGGTGCAGGAGTGTCTGCCGTATTGATTTTAATGATTGGTGAGTCTAAGTAATCAAAGGCTTGGTTTTGAATTTGATAAGTGATTTCAGTCGAAATATTACCAAATGGCCAAGATTCCTCTAAGATTACAAGGCGATTTGTTTTCTTAACAGACTCGAGGATTGTGTTGATGTCAAGCGGACGGATTGTGCGTAGGTCGATGAGCTCAACTGAGACGTTTTCTTTTTCAAGAAGTTCGGTAGCAGCGTTAGCCTCCTTGAAAATCTTACCAAAGGAAACAAGGGTAACATCTGTACCTGTACGTGTGGTATTGGCAACCCCAATCGGGAGTACATATTCCCCATCTGGCACTTCGCCTTTGTCACCATACATTTGTTCAGACTCCATAAATATGACAGGATCGTCATCTCGAATGGCAGCCTTCAACAGACCTTTGGCATCATATGCATTGGATGGAACAATAACCTTAAGTCCAGGACAATTAGCATACCAGCTTTCAAACGCTTGGGAGTGCGTGGCAGCGAGCTGCCCTGCTGAAGCAGTTGGCCCTCGAAAAACAATCGGGCAAGGAAACTGTCCACCAGACATCTGACGTATCTTTGCAGCATTATTGATGATTTGATCAATCCCAACAAGTGCAAAATTGAAAGTCATAAATTCAATGATCGGACGATTTCCTGTCATTGTTGACCCAACACCAATACCAGCAAAACCTAGCTCAGAAATCGGTGTGTCAATTACACGTTTTTCACCAAACTCATCTAACATTCCTTTCGAGGCTTTGTAGGCACCATTGTATTCAGCTACCTCCTCACCCATAAGGTAAATACTATCATCACGACGCATTTCCTCAGACATGGCTTCACAAATGGCTTCTCTGAACTGAATTGTTCTCATGCTTTTTTTGACTGCGCAAAAATAGCAATATTTACAAGAATCAACTATTTTATTATGAATTGTATAAATTATTATGCACGCATAATAATTTGAAGATTTTTTTTATATTTGTATTTCATCTAATTCTCATGAAAATCTTAGTATGTATAAGTTGTGTGCCAGACACAACTTCAAAAATAAATTTTAAGGAAAATGACACTGTCTTTGATGACCAAGGTGTTCAATTTGTCATCAACCCCAATGATGAGTTTGGGTTGACACGTGCCATCTGGTTTAAAGAAAAAGTAGGTGCTTCTGTAGACGTGCTACACGTTGGGCAAGCGAGTGCAGAACCAACACTGAGAAAAGCACTTGCCATTGGTGCCGATAAAGCAATTCGAATTGATACTCATGCAGTTGATGCTTTTGTTGTGGCAGACCAAATTTCAAACTACCTGCAAGCCAATCCCTACGATTTGATTATCGCTGGTCGTGAGTCAATTGATTATAATGGCTCTATGGTTCCTGGTTTGGTAGCTGCTAAAAGTGATATCGCTTTTGTCAACACTTGTGTTCAGCTAGAAATCGATGGGTCAATTGCAACAGCAACAAGAGAGATGGATGGTGGTATGGAATTACTAAACGTCGAACTACCCCTAATAATCGGCAGTCAAAAAGGACTAGTAGAAGAAACCGATCTTCGCATACCTAATATGAGAGGAATTATGCAAGCAAGGCAAAAGCCACTTGAGGTTGTTCCAGCTGTAGAATCACAATCCAAATCAGCAATTCAAAATTTTGAAAAGCCTACACCCAAGGCAGCTGTCAAACTCATTCCTGCCGACGACATCGACCAACTTATCGATCTTTTACAAAACGAAGCTAAAGTATTATAACCTATGTCAATTCTACTATTTGTCGAATCACAACAAAGGAAACTCAAAAAAGGGTCAACTGAACTTTCATCCTATGGCTTTGCCCTTGCCAAACAACAAAATACCACATTCACAATTGTTACTATTAACTGTGAAGATGCTGATAAACTTGCCAATTATGGTGCTTCAAAACTGATCAATCTGAAGCTGTCAACTAAGCATTTTGAGGCGCATGCATATGCAACTGCCTTGGCTGAAATTGCCACAAAAGAAAATGCAAAAATCATATTAATTAGCAGTAGTGCTGATGCCAAATACATGGGCGGTATCCTAGCAGGTAAGCTACAAGCTGGCTATGTAACCAACATTGTAGGACTTCCTGTTTCCAACGATCCCCTGACAGTAAAGCGTTCGGTTTTTAGCAACAAGGCATTTGCCAACACAATACTTCCTAGCGCAATCAATATCATCGGTTTGTCAAACAATGTGCATGAGGAGATATCGCAAAACTCGTCAACTGCAGTTGAACATCAGGATGTACAAACAACAGCTAAATGCACCCAAGCAAGTCTAGAACAAAGCGAAGGAAAAGCAACCATTGCTGATGCTGATGTTGTTGTTTCTGGAGGGCGAGGGCTTAAAGGCCCTGAAAACTGGGGACTCATTGAGGATCTTGCCGATATATTGGGAGCTGCTACGGCTTGCTCAAAACCTGTTTCGGATATGGGTTGGCGACCCCATAGCGAACACGTGGGGCAAACGGGAAAACCTGTCGCAACAAATCTCTACATTGCTGTAGGTATTTCAGGTGCAATTCAACATATAGCTGGTGTCAACGCATCAAAAATAAAAGTCGTTATTAACACTGACCCAGAGGCCCCTTTCTTTAAGGCAGCAGACTATGGAATTGTTGGCGATGCTTTTGAAGTCTTGCCAAAATTGACCGAAAAATTAAAAGCACGAACATAAGCGAGGTTTAATCGCCTTTTTTACATAAATTCGTCGTAATTGTTTACAAATGAGTTTAGTCAAACTTCAGGTCAATCGGATTTCATATAGCCAAAATCAAAGTGGAGCATACGCACTCATCCTTGATGAAGTTGAAGGTCCTCGTAAACTTCCTGTCATTATTGGTGAGTTTGAGGCCCAATCTATTGCTGTGGCACTAGACGATGATATCCAACTCCAACGACCCTTTACCCATGACTTATTTCGAAATTTTTCCGAACGATTTGAAATTCATGTCAAAAGGGTGATTATACAAAAACTAGTTGATGGAGTTTTTTATTCTAGTTTAATTTGTGAACGCGATCAAATTGAAGAAATTATCGACTCTCGTACATCTGATGCAATCTCTTTAGCCTTGCGCTTCAATGCGCCTATTTTTGCACACGAAAATGTTCTTGAAAAAGCAGCTGTCATGATCGATGATAAGGATTTGGATAAAGACTCAGAAGACAACTCCAAAAACACAGATGATCTTAAACAACTCAGTGTAGATGAGTTGGAAAAACTCATCCAAAAAGCACTAAAAAAGGAAGAATATGAGCTCGCTGTCAAAATACGCGATGAGATTGCAAAACGAGAGTCCAAAACCTAATACAAGCACTTGATAGATACAATAACTCAAACAGAACTCATTCCCAGTGCTGGGTTGGAAATACAAGGCATCATGCGTGGACTTCTAGGTATTGTTGTGCTTTTGACAATTGCTGTTGCCTGTAGTTCGAACCGAAAAAAAATTGCCTGGAAAACAGTCGGCATTGGACTGTTGATTCAATTGACCCTAGCGATAGGGATTTTGCGTGTTGGATGGGTACAACAAATTTTTGAAGGCATAGGAAAACTCTTTGTCAATATCCTTGACTTTACCAATGCAGGTAGTATTTTTCTTTTTGGCGATCTGATGAATGCGGACTCTTATGGCTTTATTTTTGTTTTTCAAATTCTGCCAACCATTGTCTTTTTTGCTTCACTCACATCACTTCTCTTTTATTTAGGTATCATACAAGTTGTTGTGAAATTCCTCGCTTTGGCCTTGACCAAAGTACTCAAGATTTCAGGGGCTGAAAGTTTGTCTGTCATAGGTAACATATTCCTAGGTCAAACCGAAGCGCCACTCATGATTAAGGCATATTTGAAACGAATGACAAAGTCTGAAATCCTATTGGTCATGATTGGAGGTATGGCAACTGTAGCAGGTGGTGTCCTTGCAGCATACATCGGCTTTTTGGGTGGAGATGACCCTATGATGCGATTGGAATTTGCCAAACACTTATTGGCTGCCTCTGTCATGGCAGCACCTGGTGCAATTGTGATTGCGAAAATCCTCTATCCACAAACCGAAAAGATCAACAATGAAGTCAGTGTTTCTATGCAAAACATAGGCTCCAACGCTCTGGATGCAATTTCAAATGGAACTATTGAAGGCATCAAACTTGCCACCACTATTGGTGGTATGCTACTTGTTTTTGTTGCTTTTATTGCTATGTTTAACGGCGTTTTGGGTTGGATCGGTGATTGGACAACCCTTAACGATTGGTTTGCAGCAAACACAATCTATGACAGTTTTTCTCTGGAATCCATTCTCGGTATTATTTTCGCCCCACTGATGTGGATTATGGGTGTACCAACACCCGACATTATGCCAATGGGACAGTTGCTTGGTGTGAAGCTAGCTGCCAGTGAATTTGTTGGATACATCCAATTAGCTGAACTCAAAGACTCGATGAATATCGTGCATCTACAATACCAGAAATCGATCATCATGGCAACCTATATGCTATGTGGTTTTGCCAACTTTGCTTCTATCGGAATCCAAATTGGTGGTATTGGATCTCTTGCGCCAAGTCAACGAAAAGTGCTTTCCCAATTTGGCATTCGTGCGCTAATCGGTGGAACATTAGCCTCCCTGATTTCTGCAGTCATTGCAGGAGCAATAATTGGCTAGGATGGTGGATAACGATGTGAAAAAAAGTAGATGTCAAATGAAAATCTATGGTCGAATCACACTATTTTTATCAAAATATTTAGGATGAAACAATACCTTGATTTGGTTCGCCATGTACTTGACCATGGAGTAGAAAAATCGGATCGCACTGGCACAGGTACAAAAAGTGTTTTTGGGTATCAAATGCGATTTGACCTCAGCAAAGGTTTTCCTATGGTCACTACAAAAAAACTGCACCTAAAATCAATCATTTATGAGCTTCTTTGGTTTTTAAATGGAGATACAAATATTGAGTACCTTAAGGAAAAGGGGGTCAGGATCTGGAATGAATGGGCAGACGAAAATGGTGATTTAGGTCCTGTATATGGGCATCAATGGCGCAACTGGAACAGTGAAAACATTGACCAAATCAAAGAGATTATCCACACACTCAAATATAACCCAGATAGTCGAAGGATGCTTGTGTCGGCATGGAACCCAAGTGTAATGCCTGACACCTCCAAAACTTTTGCAGAGAATGTGGCAAATGGAAAAGCTGCCTTACCCCCATGCCATGCTTTTTTTCAATTTTATGTGGCTGATGGCAAGCTTTCATGTCAGCTCTACCAACGCAGTGCAGATATCTTTTTAGGGGTTCCGTTCAACATAGCTTCTTATGCCCTTTTTACGCATATAATGGCACAATCTTGTGGATATAAACCAGGAGATTTTATTCATACTTTTGGCGATGCACATATCTACTCCAATCATATGGAGCAACTCGAATTGCAGCTCAGCCGCAAGCCTAGAACTCTCCCAAAACTTACGATCAACCCTAAAAAAACCGATATTTTTGGGTTTGAATTTTCTGATTTTACCATTGAAAATTATGACCCACATCCGCATATTAAAGGAGCTGTAGCTGTTTAATGTTAGGATCTAAAGCTCTATGTTTGCACCTGAAATAGCAATATGATTTGTCGACGTAAAAACAAGACTACCATAGACGATCGCCAAATTGATTTGGTGGACTATGCTCGTGCTCGCATTCGTCAAAAAAAGCGTTTGTACTTTCACTTCGTCAGCTTTTTGTTTGTGTCACTTGTACTGACAATTCTCAACATTGGTTTGGGTTATGGGGTTGAAATCAAACCTTTCGGTTTCCCTTGGGTATTGAGTGCTGCCTTGCTGTGGGTTGTTTTTTTGCTATTGCATTTTTTTCAAGTTTATGTGACCAAGCGATTTATGAATCCTGCTTGGGAAAAACAACAAATCAAAAATCTAGTCGGATTGCAAGAAGCACATATCGAAAAAATAAAGCGTAAGCTCGACAAAGAAGCGAGTTTGATCGCCAATGCAGAGTGGCATAAAGAAAAGACGAATCAAAGCAGTCAACGCATTACCATCATCGCAGCAGCATCTACGAATCACGCACTTGGAAAAGACAACAAATTGATCTGGCATCTGTCCAAAGACCTGCAACACTTTAAAAAATTGACAAGTGGCCATGCTGTCATTATGGGGAGAAAAACCTTTGAATCAATGCCACGTTCATTACCCAATAGAACCAATATCGTGATTACAAGACAATCTGACTACAAGGCCGAAAACATCAAAGTGGCTTCGTCGATTTCTAATGCGCTGAGTATTGCCAAAGATGACCCTCGACCCTTTATTATTGGTGGTGGTGAGATATATAAAGAGTCGATGAAAATTGCTGATGAAATCGAACTTACTCGTGTGCATGCTACTTTTGAAGCAGATACCTATTTCCCCGAAATCAATCCACATCAATGGATGGAAGTTTGGCGAGAGGAACACCCAGCTGATGAAACGCACGCACACGCTTTTACCTTTTTACGTTATCAAAAAAAATAATATGAATGCATTTATTTTTCCTGGACAAGGATCTCAATTTCAAGGAATGGGTAAAGCTCTCGCTGATCAGCACGAAAAAGCTGCTGCATTGTTTGCCCAAGCCAATGAGATTTTAGGTTTTTCACTTAGCGAAATCATGTTTGAAGGTAGTGCTGAAGACTTGCGCGAAACACGAGTCACCCAACCTGCTATTTTTGTTCACTCTATGGCAGTTCGGATGTCATTGGGCGGTGGGTTTACCCCACAAATGGTTGCTGGGCATTCGCTTGGAGAATTTTCAGCTTTGACTGCTACTGGTGCTTTATCATTTGCCGATGGTCTACGACTTGTTGCTCAGCGCGCTCAGGCGATGCAAGATGCTTGCAACCAAAGCAAAGGTACCATGGCGGCAGTGCTTGCCCTCGACGATAGTGTTGTCGAAGAGGTCTGTGAACATACAGAAGGTATCGTTGTAGCGGCCAACTACAATTGCCCTGGGCAATTGGTTATTTCCGGTGAAGTTGAGGCTGTTGAAGCTGCTTACGAAACACTCAAAGAAAGAGGGGCAAAACGTGTTTTAATTCTCCCTGTGGGAGGTGCATTTCACTCCCCCCTGATGGAACCAGCGCGCGAAACATTGGAAGATGCCATACGCCAAACAACACTGAACGAACCTAGCTGTCCGATTTATCAAAACGTAACTGCACAAGCAACCCAAAATACTGAAGTCATCAAAAACAACCTGATTGCTCAACTGACTGGGCCTGTGAGATGGACCCAAACCATTCAAGCCATGCGTAGCGATGGAGCAACGCAGTTTATCGAATGTGGTCCAGGGAAAGTGTTACAGGGTTTGGTGAAAAAAATAGATCGTGAAGCCAATGTTCAAGCGGCTCTTGACTGAGGAGTTGACTTAGCCAAACCATTGTACTTTTTTGCGCCAATCACCAGGTTCTCTATTGGGCATAGGACCTTCAAATCCACCCAAATAAAATAGCCCCAAGCATTTTTCGTTTTCTTCCAAAGGAATAAATTGATGAATTTGATTGATGTAAGCAGGTGTGCTCCAATATCCTCCCAGTCCCAATTCTGTAGTCCTCAACCAAAGGTTTTGCACCGCCATTGCAGTAGCTGCGATTTCTTCCCACTCAGGGACGCTCTTTTTTTCATCTCGTTGCATGCAGATCAAAATAACAGCTGATGACAAGTTGATTTTCTCAACAATTGATTTGCTTTTGCGTTTGGAAAACTTT
>CACOXF010000003.1 GCA_902631125.1 uncultured Bacteroidota bacterium | reverse complement strand
CCTCAGCAGGCGTTTCTTCAACAGCTGGTTGTTCAGCAGTTTCAGCTTCTGGTGCTTCAGGCGTTGCAGTATCACCAGTTTGGGCATTCTCGTTTTCAGCAGCAGCAGCTTCTTCTTCTTGAGTTTTTGCTTGCGCAGCAGCAGCTTCTTTACGTTTTATACTGACTTCTTTTTCTGCATTAATTGCAGCGGCACGTGCCTTTTCAGCGTCGGCGTTAATTTTTTTCTTTAGGACTTCGTTTTTACCTTCTTTTTCTTTGACCCACGCCTCAAACTTGGTATTCACATCGTCTTCCGTTAGGGCACCTTTATTTAGACCATTGATCAGGTGGTTTTTGAGCATTGCACCTTGTTCAGATAGCAAATTGCGAGCAGTGTGAGATGGTTGCGCACCTTTTTGGAGCCAATCCACAGCACGATCTAAATTAAGCTCAACAGAAGCTGGCAGCGTGTTTGGATTGTATATTCCTAGTTTTTCGAGATATCGGCCGTCTCTTTTTGCGCGAGAGTCCGCTGCGACGATCCAATAGATGGGTTTTCCTTTTTTTCCGTGTCTTTGTAAACGAATACGTACTGGCATATCATATTAATTTGTGAGGTCCTAAACCTCTGTTATTAATGAGGGGCAAATGTACATTTTTTTTAGAAATCCACAAGCGTTAATAACTTCTACTTTTTCTATAGTATTTTGGAGTCTGAGTTATTTATTTTTATGCAGCTTTAAGGATATAGATGTATTTGATTTTTGACACTGAGACAACTGGATTACCTGCCAACTGGGATGCCCCTCTTTCAGACAGTGACAATTGGCCAAGATGTGTTCAAATTGCTTGGCAATTGCATGCATCGGATGGGATTATGATCTCCCATAATGACTTTATTGTTATTCCTGATGGTTTTGATATCCCTTTTGAGTCTGAAAAAGTGCACGGGATTTCCACAGATCTCGCCACCAGAGATGGGGTTGTTATTCAACAGGTAGTTGAATCGTTTATTGAAGTTGTTGACAAGGCTGAATTTTTGGTTGGACACAATTTAAAATTTGACCTCAACATCATGGGTGCCGAGTTGTTGCGGTTGGGAAAAGATAACATTCTCACGACAAAATCGATTCTAGATACATGTACTGAAGACACTGCTGCCATGTGTAAGCTCCCAGGTGGTAGAGGAGGGAAATTTAAGTTACCAACCCTCAATGAGTTATATGCTTTTTTGTTCAATGACACTTTCGATGAGGCACATAATGCGACTGCAGATGTAGAAGCCACGACAAGAGCTTTTCTCGAATTGCTTCGGCAAAATAAATTTACCCTCAATGAGTTGCAACAGTCCACGCAAGATATTCAGAAGACCTACACTGGTGTTGTTCCATTGGTTGGGCTAGAACACCGAAACCTTCATAAAGAAACTGCAGCACTTCAGTCACCACCGGAGCCAGAAACTAAGTCAGACGAGCCGAAGGTTGAAACACTTCCGTTTTGCCACTTACACACCCACACACAGTTTTCGGTGCTTCAGTCGACTATTTCTGTCCAAAAACTTGTTGAAGAAACAGTAGCGATGAATATGCCAGCAGTTGCAATAACAGACATTGGCAACTTGATGGGGGCTTTTCATTTTGTGAAAGCAGTCAATCAACACAACAAATCGATCCAAGAGGGTGTGGGAAAGCCAATCAAACCAATCATTGGCATTACTCTCAATGTCTGTAAAAATCATCTTGATCGCTCACACAGGGACGACGGTCATCAAATTGTATTGATTGCAAAAAACAAAAAAGGCTATTACAACCTTGCAAAACTGACATCCATTGCCCACACCAAAGGATTTTACTACGTCCCTCGTGTCGATCGAAATATAATTCTCAGTTACAAAGATGATTTGATAGTTTTAACAGGTAATCTTTATGGGGAGGTGCCTTATAAAGTACTCAATGTTGGTGCACAACAGGCAGAAGAATCTTTGCTTTGGTGGAAAGAGCATTTTGGCTTTGATTTGTATATCGAGCTTATGCGTCACAATCAGGAGGATGAGACACGAGTCAATACGACCTTGGTTGAAATGGCGAAAAAGCACAATGTCAAAATAATAGCGACCAACTGTTGCTATTATTTGAAGAAAGAGGAAGCCAATGCACATGATATTTTGTTGTGTGTGAAAGAAGGAGAAAAGCAGTCAACACCCATAGGAAGAGGTCGAGGTTATCGCTATGGACTTCCAAATCAGGAGTACTATTTTAAGTCCCCTCAGCTGATGAGTGAATTATTTTCAGATATACCAGAGGCGATTCACAATATTCAAGAAATTATCGAAAAAGTAGAGCCTATTGTTTTAGCGCGTGAAGTACTTCTCCCAAAGTTTGACATTCCTGATGAATTTATTATAGCTGAGGATCAAAAAGATGGTGGTAAAAGGGGAGAAAACAAATACTTAAAGCATCTTACACAAGAAGGTGCTAAGTCGCGTTACGGAGAGATTTCAAAAGAGATTCAAGAACGAATTGATTTTGAATTAAGCGTTATTGAAAATACAGGTTACCCTGGTTATTTTTTGATTGTGCAAGATTTGATTGCAGCTGCTCGTTCATTAGATGTTTCTGTGGGTCCTGGGCGTGGTTCTGCAGCAGGCTCAGTGGTTGCTTATTGTTTACAAATCACAAACATAGATCCCATTGAGCACGATTTGCTTTTTGAGCGTTTTTTGAACCCTGATCGTGTAAGTATGCCAGACATTGACATCGATTTTGACGATGAAGGACGATCAAAAGTGATGGATTACGTTATAGAAAAATATGGGTCTAATCAGGTCGCCCAAATTGTGACATATGGAACAATGGCAGCAAAGTCATCGGTACGTGATACTGCTCGTGTGTTAGACTTACCTCTGGCCGATGCTGATCGCCTTGCCAAGCTGATCCCCAATGTTAAACTCAACTCTATTTTTACTAAAGAAAATACCTCTTTGAAAGAAGAACTTCGATCAGATGAACTTCAACGAGTTGAGCAATTGAAAGACATTGCAAATGGAGATGACTTGGAAGCAGAAACATTGAATCAGGCAAAAATTTTGGAAGGTTCTTTGCGGAATACCGGTACCCACGCTTGTGGGGTGATTATCACCCCTGAGGACATCAGCAATTTGGTTCCTGTAGCTACTGCAAAGGATTCGGATTTGGTTGTGACGCAGTATGACAATGCAGTTGTAGAAAGTGCAGGCCTATTAAAAATGGATTTTCTTGGGCTCAAAACACTCACTTTGATCAAAGACACTGTAAAGTTGATCAAGTATCGACACAATATAAGTCTTAATCCCGATGATTTCCCTTTAGATGATGAGCCGACATACAGCTTGTTTCAGCGTGGAGAAACCGTTGGAATTTTTCAGTATGAAAGTGTAGGCATGCAACGCTATTTGCGAGAGCTTAAACCAAACAAATTTGAGGATCTGATTGCCATGAATGCGTTGTATCGTCCAGGACCATTGGAGTATATCCCTAGTTTTATCCGCCGAAAAAATGGTGAAGAAAAAATCCAATATGATCTGCCAGAAATGCAGCAACACTTGAAGCAGACCTATGGTATTACTGTCTATCAAGAGCAGGTGATGTTGTTGTCTCAGGATTTAGCTGGTTTTTCCAAGGGTGAGGCAGATGTTTTGAGAAAAGCCATGGGTAAAAAGATATTCTCATTGCTCGAAAAACTTAAACCAAAATTTATCAATGGTGGTAAAGAGAGGGGTCATGATGCAGAAATTCTAGAGAAAATATGGAAGGATTGGGAAGCCTTTGCCTCTTATGCTTTTAACAAATCACACTCTACATGCTATGCTTGGATTGCCTATCAAACGGCATACTTGAAAGCGAATTATCCAGCAGAGTACATGGCAGCTGTGCTCTCAAACAACATGAACGACATCAAGCAAGTGAGTTTTTTTATGGAAGAGTGCAGACGTATGGGCGTTCCAGTTTTGGGTCCTGACGTAAATGAATCTTTTTACAAGTTCACAGTGAACAACAATAATGCCATTCGATTTGGAATGGGAGCCATAAAGGGCGTAGGTCGTGGGGCAGTTGACAGTATAGTTGAGGGTAGAAACGAGAAGTCATATCATTCACTTTTCGACATGGTGAAGCGTGTGGATTTACGTGCTGTCAATAAGAAAACATTTGAGGGTTTGATTCTTGCAGGCGGTTTAGATTCCTTGAGTGACGATCACCGGGCGCAATACTTTCAGGATAAAGGAGATGGAGTTTCTTTTTTGGAAAAAGTACTTCGCTATGGCGCCAATTATCAGAAGCATCAAAACTCATCTCAGGTCAGTATGTTTGGAAATGAAAATGGAATGTCTTTAAGCGAGCCAGAAATGCCTGACTGTGAACCATGGGGAAAACTACACGAATTAAAACAAGAAAAAGAAGTGGTTGGGATTTACATTTCAGGGCATCCACTAGATGATTTCTCACTGAGTTTCACTCACTTTTGCAATGCGCGCGTTGGGCTGTTTAACGAACTGGCACCATTGGTAAATAAAGAATTGACATTTGGGGGTATCATAGGGGAGGTCGATCACCGAGTATCCAAAAACGGAAAGGGATGGGCAATCTTTCAATTGGAGGATTTTGAAGACACCTTTAGCTTTCGAATTTTTGGAGAGGAGTATTTAAAATTTCGCCATCACTTGGTGGAAAACAATTTTGTTCATGTCAAGGCGTTCGTACGACCTGGCTGGATGAATCAGGAAACAGGAAAGATGGGTGACCCACGTATTCAATTTATCGATTTTCGACAGTTGCAGGATGCCATAAGCACTTATGCAAAAAAAATTACTTTAAAAATCAATATCAATCAGTTTGAAAAGGAAAAGTTGTCGAGTTTGAGTAAAACAATCAAAGCTCATAAAGGAAATCACAAACTCGATATTGCATTTTATGAATTGAATGAACAAATCAAACTTGTAATGCACAGCCGAAAAAAGAAAATAAACATCAGTAAGGAGCTGATGGAAGATTTAGATGAACAACAAATTCATTTTAAGCTTAACTAATAAGTTTTTTATTAATTTAGTATAATATTTGCGATTAAATTAAAAACCAATTTAAAACTGATTGTTGAGATAGTATTTAAAACATTAATTTAAATAGATAGAAATTCTGCAACTATGGCTTTAGAAATAACAGATTCAACTTTTGATAAAATTGTTTTGCAATCCGACAAACCTGTATTGGTTGATTTTTGGGCAGCATGGTGTGGTCCTTGCCGCATGGTTGGACCCATCATCGACGAGCTGAGCAGTGAGTATGAAGGCAAAGCAATTGTTGGCAAGGTAGATGTTGACAACAACCAGGAGTTTGCTGCTAAATACGGCGTTCGTAATATCCCAACCGTTTTGTTGTTTAAAGATGGAGAACTAGTTGATCGAAAAGTGGGTGTATCTCCAAAACAAGTTTATGCAGATGCCATTGAGGGTGCATTGTAGTATACTTTACTAAGAGTGTTTGTGTAATGAAAAATGCGATGTATATTTGCAGCCGCACGACTTGGTCTGGTAGTTCAGTTGGTTAGAATACATGCCTGTCACGCATGGGGTCGCGGGTTCGAGTCCCGTCCAGACCGCAAATTACTTTGAAAAGTAAAGATTTTAAGATGTTGTGTTGCTTGTAAACCACTGGTTTACAAGAGGTTCGTAAGAGAGCCAATGAGAAGCTTTCCTGAAAATGGGGAGCTTTTTTTGTTTTCTAAAGGTGTTAAAATCGGTGGTTTTACAGTGTATAAAAAATTTATTGACTAATTTAGCTAAAATTTGAACCAAGGACTTGATGAAACCTGAATCGATTTCAAACCGTTTAGTTCGTTTAGTTGCGCCATATTTTATTGGTCTTTTCAGCTTGCTGTCAGTCTCGGCGAACAATTTTCCTGGTGGTTCAACAATCTCCTCCCCAGTCAACCCTCCAGTTATTACACTCAATGTAACTGACATCCAAATTATTGAAGTTGGATCTTCTTACACAGAATTAGGAGCTACTGCTCAAGATAATGAAGATGTTGATGCAGATTTGACGAGTGCTATTACCATCTCTGGAGTTTCAGGAGTGAACACTAATGTAATTGGGGATTACAATGTTATTTACAGTGTTACAGACTCAGATGGAAACGCTACAAGCGAAACTCGTATAATCCGTGTTGTTGATAGTCAACCACCTCTTGTTACATTTACAGGTTCAAGCCCAATTTCGATTGAAGTGGGAACTACCTATTATGAGCTTGGTGCCACGGCTACTGACAATTATGACCCTAGCTTTTCAGTTACCAATTCCATTGTTACAAGTGGAACAGTTACTGAGGAAGTAGTAGCATCTTACACCATCACCTACAGTGCTTTGGATAGCTCTGGAAATGTTGGTACAGTGCAACGCATCGTTAATGTTGTAGACACAACTTCACCAACCATTGACGTCACAGGCGATAACCCAGCCACAATTACTTTAGGTGCCACCTACAATGATGAAGGCGCAACAGCCACAGATAACTATGATACTGGACTAACGGTTGTTGTTGGTGGTAATGCTGTTGACACCTCAACTGTTGGCTCGTACACAGTCACATACAATGTCAGCGACGAATCTGGGAATTCTGCCGCCCAGAAGGTAAGAATCGTCAATGTTGTAGACGATACAGACCCAATAATTACATTGAATGGGTCCCCAACAATAACACACGAAGTGGGAACAACCTATGTTGACCCTGGCGCAACTGCAAATGATAACTATGATGGAGATCTTTCATCTGAAATTACAGCTAATATTAACTTAAATCCCAATACACTAGGGACTTACACGATAGAATATACGGTCGAGGACAGCTCAAATAACATTGCACAGGAACAGCGGACGGTTCAGGTTGTTGATACTGTTGACCCATTGATTAATCTTGTTGGGGATACAACTGTATCAATTGAGTTTCAGATGACCTACACAGATGCTGGCGCAACGGCTATTGACAATTACGATGGAAACCTAAACAATTCCTTAACCTCATCGAGCACAGTAAACACTGGTATTTTGGGGACCTATTTATTCACGTACACTGTCTCGGATAGCTCTTCAAACACTGCTCTGGTGAGCAGAACAGTTTCGGTTGTAGATACCACACCACCAGTGATAACTTTAAACGGACCTGATGAAGTCAATCTTCAAGTTGGTGATTCCTACAGCGATGGTGGAGCTACAGCAGTTGATGCCTACGATGGAGATGTAACGTCGGATATTAGCACGGTTTCTAGTGTTGATACCTCAACGGTTGGTGTTTACTACGTGACTTATACGGTTTCAGATAACGAGGGAAATAATACTCAAGCAACACGAACAGTGGTTGTGGGTAGTCCGCCTGTTATCTCCTTACAAGGAGCAAACCCACTTCAGTTAGAGGCAGGCAGTACTTATGTGGAACTTGGTGCAAATGCCTTTGATATTCCTGATGGTGATGTTTCTGATCAAATATCGATTAGCGAATCGATAAACACTTCAGTTTTAGGTTCATATTCTGTTCAATATAGTATCATTGATTCTGATGGGAATTCGACAGTTCTTTTTCGAGCAGTTCAAGTTAGCGATACGACTTCCCCTAGTATAGAACTTATAGGAAATGAGCAAATGACAATTGAGGTAAATGGTTCATTTGCAGATCCAGGTGCTACTGCAACGGATACTTTTGAAGGCGACCTAACAAATCAAATTAGTGATAGTGGAACCGTTGATACAACCTCATTAGGAAATTATACGATCACATATCAAGTTTCTGACAGTTCTGGAAACACTGCTATTGTCTCGAGAGAGGTTTCAGTTTCCGATACAACTGCGCCTGTTATCTCACTTACAGGTTCAAGTCCTGTGACTATAGAGGTCGGCACTACCTATGCAGATGAAGGTGCAACTGCTACTGACGATTTTCAAGGAGATCTTACAGCAAGCATAAGTGATATAAGTAACGTAGATTCAACAACTGTTGGGACCTATAGTGTGGTCTATAATGTCAGTGACAGCTCTGGAAATGCTGCCAATCAAATAACTCGAACTGTCGAAGTTGTTGATAGTCAGGCTCCAGCACTTTCTTTTGTAGGCGGAGCAGCGATCACCCATGAAGCAAAAACCGTTTTTAATATTCCAAATGATGTAACAGCCACAGATGTTTATGATGGAGACTTGACTTCTGCTGTAGTTGTTTCAGGGATCGTAAATCAAGACTTAGTTGGATCATACAACTTATCTTACTCAGTCACAGATAGTTCAGGAAATACTGGACAACTTTCTCGAACCGTAAATGTAGTTGATACAACAAACCCTGAAATCACTCTAACGGGAGACAATCCATTATATATAAATCTGGGCCAGACTTATATTGACCCTGGTTATTCTGCAAGTGATAATTATGATGGCAATATTACGAGTACTGTTGTTGAAAGTGGGCTAGTTGATACTTCCGCTGAGGGAACGTATTTCCGAAATTATAATGTAAGTGATAGTTCTTCAAATTCTGCAAGCCAACAAATAAGAGAGGTGATTGTTGGGTCTCCGCCTGTAATTACCTTGAATGGGAATAATCCGATGTATTTGGAATATCAAGAAGTTTATGTAGAACCCAACGCTACAGCAACCGATGGGGGTGTAAATTTATCCAACTCCATTTCAATCAGCGGTTCAGTTAATGAAAACCAACTCGGAAATTACAATATTATTTATTCTGTATCAGACTCGGACGGCAATTCTGTAACAGAGACTCGTAATGTTATCGTGGAGGATACAACTAAGCCAGTGATTACTTTAAACGGAGACGCAACCCAAACAATTGAATTTGGAAATTCATATAATGAGGAGGGTGCTATCGCTACAGATAACTATGACAGTACCTTAACTGTCACTTCGTCTGGTACTGTAAACTCCTCGCTTCTTGGTACTTATACAATTGATTATCAAGCAACAGATAGTCAAGGAAATGTAGCCGATGTCGTTACGCGTACAGTAAACTTGGTTGACACCCAGGCACCAGTGATGAGCTTAATCGGTGACCTATCGCAAACAATACAAGTTAAGTCGAGCTATACAGAACTAGGTGTTAGCACAATTGACAATTATGATGAGAGTATCCCATTTTCATCTGTAACTGTTACTGGTTCTGTTGATTTAAACACTGTTGGAACGTATTCTATTGATTATGATGTGAGTGATAGCTCAGGAAATAATGCCGTAACAATCACGAGAACTGTCGTAGTTGAAGATACAGAGGCACCAGTCATCATCCTAGCTGGAGATGCTGATATCACCCTTGAAGCAGGCTCTCCATACAGTGATGCAGGGGCATCTGTAACAGATAATTATAACACTGGACTTACAGCAAGCGCCGACTTATCATCACTTGATTTGACTACAGTTGGAGTATACACTTTAACATACTCTGTTTCTGATAGTTCTGGCAATGCTGCAACTCCTGTTTATCGTACCATAACAATTGTTGATACCCAAGCTCCGACCATCACTCTAGCCGGAAATCCAACCATAGATATACAGGCGGGCACGACTTATGTAGACCCTGGCTTTACAGCAACTGATATTTATGACGGAGACCTGACTGCACAAGTTTTAGTTACAGGAACGGTAGATACATCGATTTTAGGGGCAATCACTTTATCCTACGACGTTTCTGACTCGTCGAATAATGGTGCCCCAACAAAAACCCGAACAGTTCGAGTTGTAGACACCACCAAACCAGTAATCACACTCCAAGGAGCTGATGAAATTCTTTTAGAAGTTGGTGATAGTTTTACAGAACCTGGATATACGGCAACCGATAATTATGATGGAATCATCACAAACAATGTAATTGTAGCAAATAGTGTTGATACTACAACTCCAGGACAATACATTATAACTTACAATTTAGTTGATAGTCAAGGAAATATTGCAGACGAAAAAACTCGCATCATTGTTGTTGGATCGCCTCCAAACATTACATTGAATGGACCAAGTGTAATCACAATCGAAGTTGGAAACACCTACATAGACCAAGGGGCTTTGGCATCCGATGATGATGATGGTTCCTTAGGTTCCACCTCTGACACACCAAGTTTAATTTCAGTGAACGGAGTTGAAGATGTGAATACCGGTTTGATTGGAACATATTACATTCAGTATTCTGTAACAGATTCAGATGGAAATACGACCATTGTTCAGCGAACAGTTAATGTGGTAGACACCACACCTCCAACAATTACTCTAGGTGATGATTCTGAAATCGAAATTGAAGTCTTTTCTGATCCCTATGTAGACAATACGATTGTAACTGTGAGCGATAATTATGACTCTGCAACGACATTGACCCCATCGGACGTTGTTGTCACTGATAACATCAATGAAAATGTAGTTGGAACGTACACAATATCATTTAATCTAGTAGATTCTTCGGCAAATGCAGCGTCAACTAAAATACGAACAGTTCGAGTTGTTGATACTACCGCCCCTGAGTTAAGTTTAATAGGAGATAGTACTATTTTTATCTCAAAAGGTTCGATCTACACAGAGCAAGGCGCAACAGCCACAGATAATTACGATGGAGTGATCACTGGAGATGTAATCACATCCGGTAGCGTAAACAACAACCAGATTGGAACTTACACGATTACATATAACGTAAAAGATGCAGCTGAGAACTCAGCAGCCCCAATCACAAGAACTGTAATAGTAGGCCCTAATGTTGATGCTACTGCCACACCAAACCCAGCTTGTTTTGGAGAAACTGTAACCTTAGGGAGTACAAACACAGATCTAGTTGATGAAAATGGTGATGCTTACCGATTTGAGTGGAGCGCAACTCCCTCAACTGGAACCCTACTCGACACACAACATATTATTACTGTTTCTGTTACACAAAATACCATATTCCGACTCGAAGTTTATGATTCGAACGACGTTCTTGTTGGCTCTGATGAAAGTGAAGTCGAAGTTAATCCTTTACCAGTGTATACGATACAGTCGAATACGACACTATGTGCTGGCGACACCATTGATTTGGGTGACGGTATTAACGCCGAAACTGGATTTACATATCAGTGGAGTTCGCTCAATGGCTACAGTTCAACGCTTGCAAATCCACCACCACATACCCCTACAGACGATGATACTTTCACTTTGACTGTAACCTCCGATGCTGGTTGTCAAGACACACAAAGTTTTGATGTTGTAGTTGTGGATAAACCAGTAATCAGTTTTATTGATGATGATTTTACAATTTGTGAAGGTGAAACGTTCACAATAACTACTGGAGTGGCTACTGTTCAAAACTCTGATAATTATGTGTGGTCCGCACCTGCTGGTTATGGAAGCTTTGATTCACCAACCTCATTGACTCCTATATTTACTCCAAGTGAAGTTGCTGAAAATGCTGGAGTGGTTACATTGACACTAACTGCAACCGATCAAAGTCCTTGTACTGGCTCTAAATCCGAATCGATTACATTAAATATTACACCATCAGGAAATATTAGTCTAAGCCCTGTTAATGCAGTCGTATGTTCAAGTGAGGTTATTGAGCTGGATATTACTGGTGCTAATTATGACGCAACTTCTTTGGTTGCTTCACCTGTTTCGGCAATTGTAAACACGGCTACAAACAAGATTTTCTATTCCCCCACAAATACTGATGTAGTAAATGGATTTGTTGATATTACTGTGACTGCTAGTCCACTTAGCCCATGTACTTTGCCGCTTACAAGCCCAACACAACGAATTAATATAACTCCTGAAGCGGAGGTTGCAATTGCTAACTCTCCATTAGTTGTTTGTTACGATCCAAGTACACCTCAGTTTTTCTCATTGGCAACAATTGGAGCTACGATTTCTAATTTCGATTCCTTTACTTGGGAAGATATGGGAGGTGGAGGTTCTTTCTCTGCCGGGAATACAGCTGATCCCATGAGTTGGAGTTACCAACCTGGATCTAATGCAATTGATACCGGATCAACACAACTTAAACTTACGGCAGTACCTAATAATCCATGTTCATCAACGCCAGAAATGGAAGCATTTTTGACTGTTATTTTAGATCAAAATCCAGAAATTATTGTAAAAACTGGGGATAAAATTTTATGTGAGGGAGTTTTTAATGAAATTACATCAGATATTATCGATTATGAAAACGATACACAAAGCTCATTTGCCTGGACTGGTGGTGACGGAACATTTGTTTCTAGCTCATCAAAATTCCCATTTTATCGTCCTGGTCCTACAGACTTAAGCACAGGTGTTGTAACATTAGTTGTTACAGTAACCCCGAATTCTGGTGGATGTTCTACAGCAGTTAGCCAACCAATTGAATTTATTGTAAATAAGAACAAAATTGTAAATCTTGGACCAAGTATTGATATGTGCGAGGCTGATGGTACTATCTTCCTTGAAGGAGATTTTATTACAGATTCAAGCTCACCACCGAACGTCATTAACCCAACAACAGGAATTACATGGGGAATCTTAAATAATGATGGTGACGGAACCTTTAGCGAGACAACTGCCCTAAACCCAGTTTATACCCCAGGAACTTTAGACATTGACCGAGGTCAAGTTACCCTTCAAATGACTTATAACGATGGTAGTTGTAATGATATTTCAGATACAGTAATCCTCAATATTGTTCGTACGCCATTTGCAGACTTAGGGACAGACATAGAAATATGTGCTGGTGAATCCTTACCAATTATAGGAACAATTGTACGACCAGCAGGCGCAAGTATACAATGGGGTGTTATTCCTGACGCCTCGGGCCTAAGTTTACAAAATGATACCTCATTGTTTCCAACATTGGTAGCGGATTCTAACGCTTCAGGGACTTATCAACTCACTCTACAAGTTAACCCTGAGATCATAGACGGCGTGAATTGTGGAGCACAAATTGTTGAGTCAGTTGACGTTCAGGTTATTCCACCTCCAACAGTCCAATTAACAGGAAATCCTGTCATTTGCCAAGGAAATGACTTTACCTATGATGTAAATGAAATTACAATTGCTGCGACAAATAGTAGTGGATTTGTATGGTCAACCCTGGGAGACGGAACATTTGATGGAGGAAACATCACAAGTACATTAGAGCGGCCAACTTATACTCCTGGAAATAGCGATATCAATGCGGGTAATGTCGATTTGCGTCTAGATGTATTACCAAATGCAGATTGCCATACAGGTGAATATTTTGATACGATTAATCTTGAGATAACACCTGTTCCCAGTATTCAAGGACCTAATGAAATAGAATTTTGTAAAACAAATCCATTAGTGGTTGACATTGGGTCATATTTAAGTGTAGACAATCAAAATCAGTTTAGCTATGTATGGACATCTTCCTCTGGTGTGGCAGCTGGTACGTTTTCAGGTTCAGGTCTTTCCGCAACCTACACACCATCGAGTTTTGATATCGATCGCAAATCAGTAGTTTTAACTCTAGTTGCAACACAAGCAACCTGTTCTGCCTCCGCTACTAAAAATATTACAGTTTATTTCCTTGATCTTCCTGAGGTTGATGCAGGTCCAGACGAAGTCATTTTGTGTGAGGATGAGGTAAATTATCAAACAGTAGGTTCATATACAGTTGACCCTAGAGTAACTTCTGGAATAAGTTATGTATGGTCAACTTCTGGTGATGGAGAATTTTCGCCTAGCAATACAGAAACGGACCCGCTGTATATTCCAGGCCCTAATGATAGACTTAAGCGGAAAGTAGACAATAATTCTGTTGGGGTGCAGCTTACATTTAAATTGGTTTCAACTGGAACTTGTGAAGTTGAGATTCAAGACTCTGTAGAACTATTCTTCGAACCAAAACCTGAAATCTCATTACCTGCTGATTTTGAAATCTGCGGCAACCTAACACCAAGTTTATCAGCCAATGTAAACGGATTTGTTGATGAATCTAGTTATTTTTGGACAACATCGGGTGACGGTACATTTAATGGGTCAGATCAAAACACATCAACTGATGATACGCCAACGTATTTCCCAGGCACTAACGATTTATCTACAGGAAATGTTACAATATCAGTGAGTGTCAATGGAAAAAATGCTTGTTCCTCAACAACCGTTCAAGATAGTCAAACCATTACATTTATAGCTCAGCCAACAGCAGAAGCAGGGCCTGAAACCACAATTTGTGAGACAGGAGGAGTGATTGATGTTGAAAATACTGTTGCTGAACCTGCGACTAACTATAGCCAACTCGAATGGACAATTGTTGATGGATCAACATTTGGCACAATCAATAACGCTAACACCCTTTCGCCTGAATTTATCCCTGCTGCTGACGCAGTAACACAAGGTTTTGTTACTCTTCAATTGACAGTGTACCCAACAAACCACAGTACTTGTGATGAAACTTCTGGCCTGTGTTGTGGGATAGCAACAGACACAGTCCGCGTTAACATTCAAAAGGAGCCTGTCATACTTATTCCATCAAACCAGGAAATTTGTCAAAACGACACATTTACAATTTTTAATGATCAGGTTCAGATTGAAAATATTCCATCATACACTATTCAATGGACACATGATGGAGCAGGGGTCTTGACAAATTCAGACACTCTTACTCCAACTTATACACCAACTGTGAGTGAAACAGGGGATGTAACTTTAACAATGAGCATCACTCCTGCAAACCCAAATGTTTGTACTGGCTTAGATCCAGTTGTGAGAAGTTTTGTGCTTACCATTGAGCCTTTACCAGTTGTATACGCAGGTGACGACATTACTTTGTGTCAAGGGGAGATCCACACGACACAATCTGCTGATGTTGATTTCACTACCAATTTTCAGTGGTCTCACGACGGGTTTGGTAGTTTTACTCCCAACAACTCTTCCGAAAATGTTACCTATACACCTAATGACCAAGATTATGTTCGAGGATTTGTGGTGCTGACCCTTACTGCTACTGCTGAGGGTAATTGTACAGGAAAGCCAGATGTAGTTGATAGCTTTAGAATCACATATAGTCCACCACCAACTGTAGAGGTTCTTGTTGGGGACACAAATGCAGATGGCGTTGAAGAATATCCGTCTTCGTTTTGCGGTTCGGAATCTTACACATTTGATGCTGCACAAGTTGTTGGGCAAAATGTGGTGTCCTATAACTGGGAAACAATTGGGGGAGATGGTACTTTCTCTGATGACACAGACGAGCAAACCCCAACCTATACTCCTGGAGATGGAGACAAAGCAAATGGCAGTGTTACCATGCGCGTTACTGCTGTTGGCCAAGGTGGTTGTGCCGTTGACACATTCGATTTTGATTTGACGATTCTTCCAGAACCAACCCTTGATCTGTTAAGCTCACCTTCTTCTGTATGCATTGATAGTACAATCAATCTTGAGGCAACCACGAATCTTTTGGCAGGAGATTACAATATTTCTTGGTCTGTTGACGCTGCTGATGGCGTAATTACCCAGGGAGGAAATACCTTGACTCCTACTTTTGAACCAATCAGAACAGGAATAGTAACGATCACTGCAACGCTGAGCAGCAATGACCCATGCGCAACTCAAAACATTATAAAAACGGTCGATGTTGACGTCGTTGGGTTGCCAGAGA
Organism: uncultured Bacteroidota bacterium; assembly: GCA_902631125.1. Lineage (GTDB taxonomy): Bacteria > Bacteroidota > Bacteroidia > Flavobacteriales > Flavobacteriaceae > UBA724. The sequence continues at coordinate 52,809 of CACOXF010000003.1, read as the reverse complement.
TTTCAGCTTTCCCACTCGATGATGAAATCTGTTTTGATGAAAGAGTTACTGTTGCTGGAGTCACGACTAATGCTTTTGTTGATCGTGTGGAATGGGAAGCAAGAGATGAAAATGGCAACCTTGTGGGTACTTTTAGTGACCACGAGGCTTTAAATCCACTTTATACGCCGGCATCTTTTACATCAACCGAACTTAATGAAAACCAAGTCGTCACCCTAACAATGACTGCATATGCAATAACTCCTTGTACTTCAGATACTCTAAAAAGCTTTACTCTAACACTTACCCCCGCTCCTAAAGTTAACAATGCAGACACCTTGTGGGGTACAGCATCTGTATGTGCAGGCGAAAATGACTTATATACTACGGAAGTTGCTGATCTTTCTCACTATGAAAGCTATGCGTGGACTTCTGTAACAAGTGCAGATGGAGAATGGTTTAATCAAAATTCACTACAGCCATCATATAGACCAAGCCAGGACGAGATCGACGCCGGAGAATTTACGTTAGTGCTTACAGTTAATGGTAACGGAGTTTGCGATCCGATTCAAGAACAAAAAACGATTCAAATTGTAGATGTCCCTATTGTAGATTTACCAACGTCACTTGAGGTATGTCACCCAGCAACACCTTTTGACCCAGTCATTGGTTTTGAGCTCACACCAGATGTATTGGCAAACTTTGCGCCTTCAGCAGCTTCAACAACAGGTGTAAAGTGGAGCACAGTAGGATCAGGATTCTTTTCAAATAATGTATTAGATGCAATAAATAATGTCAATGATTTAGGTGATCCATCAAATAGTTATAGCACCATTTATTACCCAAGTTCTGATGATTATACTAATGGACAAGTTATTATCACCTTAACTGCTTATCCCGAATCGCCTTGTGCAACTGCTATTACAGATACAATGACATTGACATTTACGGAAGAACCAACAGTCAATGTTGGCGGGCCTTACTCTATTTGTGAGGATGGCACGACAATCGATTTAATTGGCACAGTTATTAATGGTAATGGACTAGAATGGAGTACTTCAACTAATGGTATTTTCCAAAATTCAGGTGGCAGTTCCACGACTGTTGGGAATACCACATATGAGCTTGGTTCTGATGATTATACAAACGGATTTGTCACTTTAACACTGACTGCGGGTGGGAATGGCGTTTGTGGGCCTAAAACAGAACAAATTACAATTCCAATCACCAAAAAACCAGTTGTCGAAGACCCGCTAGGAGACATTGAACTCTGTGTTGGTGAAATTTATGAGTTTGCTGAAATATCTGTTGTTAATTATGAGAGCTATGTTTGGTCAACAACTGACGGCAATGGAACCTTAACAAACACCACAAGTGATTCTACTGGAATCCTAAAATATACACCTGACAGCAATAACCTAGACACGGGAACTCTAGAATTTTATTTGACAGTAACCCCTGTAGATCCTTGCTTGACCCCAGTCACTTTTACAAAACGTTTAATTTATTATCCAGAAATAGAAGTCAATGTTCAAGATCCATTTGAATTCTGTCAAGATGAAGGGGATTCGTTTACAGTTACTGCAACTGCCAATAACTACTCCAATGTACAGTGGAGCGTTCTTTCTCCTGGTTCTGGAGTATTAACAAACTCAACGAATTTAGAAGTCACTTACGAGCCATCTAATGCAGATTGGAGAAGAGGTGATGTGACGCTTGAGCTCACAGTTCAGCCCGATCCAATTGATATCTGTGGTCCGACAACAAGGCAAATTGTAGTTGACTTGATTGCAGATCCACAAGTGGATATTAGTGCAAGTCTCGATGGGTCAGGGTCTGACGATGCTGTGATTTGTTTAGGTCAAGCCCATCTAATTACTGTGGTAAAGGATTACACCTATGACCAAGATCAACTTGGTCCTCAAAGAAAGTCCACTTATGTATGGACTACTAATGGTTTAGGAATCATTGACTATGATCCAAATGACCCAACCAACAATGTTACTTATCTTCCTGACCCTGCTGATACAGTTGTGGACTTAACGCTTACGGTGACCAATCCTGAAGATACAACTGTTGTAGGAGGTTGTGACAGAATAACATCTGATACGTTAACATTGACAGTAACACCAAACCCAACAGCAGATGCTGGACCAAACCAGACCCTTTGTGTTGGAGATGATATTGTTTTAACAGGAGCAGTCACAAACGATAGTAGCATTCGATGGGCAGCTTACTTTAACGATACTTACTTAACCACTCCTGAGACAGCCTCAGGGATTTTCACCACCACAGGGGATTACAGTACTGTATTTACTCCAGCTTCAGATGGTGTTTACCAAGATGCCATCAGTCGAGGGGGAATTGTAATAGAATTAACAGCTGTTTCAGAAAACTCTTGTGGTGAAGTGTCCGACTTCATGGTTGCACAGTTTGATCAAAAACCAGTAATCCTCTTTGGAGATCAAAATGGTAATGGCTTGATTGATGGATTAGAAAGTGATATTACAGAAATAACATTTTGTGAAGGACAATCCATAGATCTTTCATTTATTTATCCAAATGTTTTAAATGGTCAAAATTATAGATGGACCAGTCCATCTACCGGAGGAACATTTAATGGAAACTCTACCAGCAACATTCTCAACCCTATTTATGAGCCATCACAAAACGATATTGATACAGGATCTGTGATACTTCGTTTAGAGGTTGATCCTACCGGTGCTTGCTCTAGTATAACTGATGAGCAGTTTTTCAAGGAAATTACTGTTCTAATCGAGTCCAACCCAACGTTAGATGTAATACCTGTTCATGAGGTATGTGAGGTTTACTTTGATCCAGTGGCTAATGAGCTCAAGCCTACTTTATTTACTATTCCTGGAACTACAACAAATTATCCAGAAAACATTGAATGGGTAACAGTTCCCGCAGTGAATAACCCATATGCTCTTATAATTTCTGGAACTGAAAATAGCTTAGAGCCAACAGTTGAAATTAAAAGTGATCAAATTCCAAATGATGGTGCACAGGTTACCCTTAGAGCTATTGTTTCCTCCAATTGTGGTACTAATCAAATTATAAAAGATGTTTTGCTCAACATTAACCCAAAGCCATATATGGAAATTAACACTTCCGAGGAAGTTTGTAAGGGTGACAACTCATATACTTTAAACACAAGTCCAAATCCAGAAGTAGATTACTATCAGAATGTATTGTGGTATGTTAAGTCTGGGAATGGTATTGTAGAAGAAAGCACTAAAACAAGTTTAACACCAACATATATTCCTGCGGCCAATGAAACTGGTGATGTGATTATTACCCTCACCTATGACGCTGTTGGTGAATGTACATTCTCATCGTTCATCGACTATACCCTAAGAATTGTAGATGAGCCCAGTGTTAGTTTAGAACCCTTGTCAGGTCAAATGTTTGCTTGTAATGATGATGATTATGTCTTAATCCAAGGAACAACTAGTAATAGTTCAAAAGTTTCGTTCAGTACTGTTAATGCTGCAGGGACATTCTATACTGACATTGATTTAACACTTGAAAGTTCTGAATTAAACTTAAATGGTGACGAGGGCGAAGTATTTAAGATTTATTTCCAACCAACAAATGAGGACAAAGAAAGTGGTTCTGTAGATGTGATTGTTACAGCTGAACCAATTGGAGTTAATTGTCCCGAAAATGCGATTGATGTCGTAAATATTGAATTTAATCTTGCTCCAATAGTTGATGCAGGTCCTGAAGAGATTTTTGTATGTGATGACAGTCCAGTCATTACTCTTGAAAATGCGATTGTTTCGAATGAAGTCAGTTTTGCATGGAGTACTACAGGATCAGGTACTTTTGAGGGAGATCCCCTCAACCGAACCTATATTCCTTCAGTCTCTGATTTGAGTCGCGACTCTGCTGCTGATCCAATTATTCTTACCCTGAGTGCTGTTGGAAAAGATGGTTGTTCAGAAGCAAGCGATGAAATTCGATTTACGATTAACAAAACACCAACTGTTGATATTCCATTTGATAATTATGAGCATTGTGCTTTAGAAGATCTAGATTTGAGTTTGCTTTCAAGCGAAATTAAAGCATTCAATTATTCACAAGTCGAGTGGTCACACGACGGAGAGGGCGATTTTGAAAACAGCAATATTTTAAAACCAATATACAAACCAGAAGGCTCAGATTTCAATCGTATTGTTACCCTAACTGTAATTGTCTATGGAGAAGGAGGATGTAGCGCAAAAACAGTAGAAGATAAATTTGAAGTAGAATTTTCGCAGCCTGCAAGTGTTGACTATCAGATTGAGGGAGTGACATTGACAGAAAATCTTGAAATTTGTGAAGGTGAAGATTCTATTCTTTTAGATGGTGTTGTTTATGAAAATGTAACGACATCAAATTGGACTATATCCCCTAACACAATTGATGGTTATATAGGTTCTGGATATTTCTTGAATAATGGGGATATAACTCAACCTGCAAGTTATTTTCCAACAGAAACAGATTTTAACAATGGAAAAGTTACATTAACTATTACTGTAAGCAACGACGGTGACTGTGATTCAGTAGATAAGTCAATTGTTTTAGATTTGATTAAACGTCCAGTGATTACTACAAATAACACTTTATTTTCTGTGTGTGAATCAGATCCACAAGTTCAAATTACAGGAGTAAACTATATTAACGCAGGTAAGTTATCTGTAGATCCACTAAGTCCAGACGATATATTGTGGACAATTGTTAGGTATCCTGACCCTATAAATAGTTACAAGGGGCAGGGAGAAATTCAGCCTGGAACAGAAACTACAAATACCCCAATTTATATTCCTGCTGGAAATGACTTCGACAATTCGGTATTTCTTCAACTCACCGTTAATGGACAAGGGGATTGCCCTAACTTCATCGACACTAAAATCTTTGAAATTCGTTTTGTCGACGAAGTTATCATTGACGCTGGAAGCCCAGGGTCAATATGCGAGGGAGAGGACTTTCAAGTTTCTGGTGCTCAGATTTCGGGTATATCCATTAATAATGTTGTTTGGCGAGCTGTTCGCAGAGTTACAGGTGGACCAGATGTTCCTGCTGATGGGTCGTTTGATTATCCAAATAGTTTGCTTCCAATATATACTCCTGGTCCTCAAGATATTGCTAATGGCGAAGTCAAATTGATTTTGGAGTCTACCGGAGCAAGTAATGTCTGTGGAAATGACGACGATTATGTTCTTGTTCAAATTGACCCAATTGTTGATGTTTATGCAGGACCAGACTTCGAGTTTTGTTCGACTTACAATGGTGGGGTCATTGATATCAATGGTTGGTCAAGTCGTTTTAATTCAAGTTCTTGGGTTAAAGTCAATTTAGACGGAACGGAAACAACTACAGGGATTACAGAAATTGGTGATGCTGATGTCAGATATACATTACAGCCAGAAGATATTTCTGATGGATCGGTAACGCTTAGAATCACTTCATCAGGTTCGGGACAGTGTAGTGTAAGTGGAGTGGATGATGTAACTATTACCATTAGCGAAGGAGTTAATGAATCCAATTCATCTGCTGGTGAGCTGGGTAGTATTTGTTCTGGTGAATCATTCCCAATTAATATTAACAATGATGTATTTTTAGATATTGATGGAAGCGATATTGAAAGTATTGAATGGAAAAAGGGTGCTGGAGCTAATGGGGATATTACAAATCCAACTTCATTACTGGGAGCAGTATACGTTCCAAGTACAACTGATTCAAACGTAACTCTTGAGCTTCATGTTACATTAAAGTCCTTACCTGCTGTAAGTTACACCATGCCTGATGGAAGAAATGGAGTTTACAATTTTAACTGTAACCCTCGTACTGTTATATTAACAAAAGAATTGATTGTAGCAAGTGATTTGATTAATTCAGGGGCATCAATTTCAGGAGGTGATAATCCGATTTGTACAGATGCAGCTTTTGAGGAATTTTCTATAACTAACTTGGATAATGCGATTACATACAACTGGACAATCCCTAGTAATGCTACCTTAGTTGACACCATTGGTGATGGAAAGACAATTCACGTGTCTTTTGAAAACTATACACAAAATGTTGACGAGTCGATTACAGTCACTGCCACTAATGGTTGCTCGGGTCAAGTCATTACCCTAAATAAAGACATTGAAATATACTCTGAACCATTACTAACGCTTGACTCTGCGACAAGTACTGAAGCGCAAGAATTGTGTTTGGGTGATGATATAGTAGATATTGTTTATTTACTAGATGGAGGAGCTAAAAACCTACAATCAGAGCTTGAAATAACATTTTTTGATGGAGCTAACGAGATATCAGCTTTAAATCTGCCAATTAGTAATTTTTCATTTGATCAACTTTCTAACGTGGTAACAACTTCAGGTAAATATACTGATGCCACTCAAGCGGGTATTTATACCTACCAAATAAAGTATGCTGATACTGAGAGTTGTTTCACAACAGATATTTTAGCTCAAGGTTCTCTAACACTTAGAGCGCCTCCTACTCTTTCATTAAGTTCTGTTAATTCTAGTGAGAACCAAGGACCTATATGTAGTGGCGATGGTATTATAGATATTGAGTATGACAATACTGGAGTTTCAGTGATGATTTCATGGTCAACTGGAGCAAAACCAATAGGTATTGAATACAATCAAAATGCTAATCCTTTTGTAATCTCAGGAAGTCCTGTTGTTCAACCAGGTGAAGCCAGCTCTACATTTACATATACAATTATCCCAATTGACTCAAGTGGTTGTGAGGGCCTACCACAATCCGGATCAATTATTGTCGATGCTCCATCACCAGTTGAGCCAAGTAATTTGAATTTAAATAATGAAATTTACTGTGAGGGTGAAAATGTTTCTTTCACGTTTTTCTTAAGTGATAATCTTACTGCACCACTTCCAATTACATACACTACTCAGGATTATGATATTTCAGGCGCACCTGATGGACCTGCTGATATTTCAGGGATTAATCCACCAGGCTTTGTACCTTACTGGGATTTCAATCAATCCAAGCTTATTATAAGTGGAGCCCCTAGCTCTGGACCAAATGTACGTAGAAGTTATTCTTTTGAAATTGATATATCAAGTCAGGCAAATGCTTGCACCACAGCATTGACAACAAACCCAGGCGGCTCATTTTTTATATCACAAAGTCCAACATTGTCTTTATATGGTAATCAACTTGATATTAATGGCAGTCAAGAATTTACTGGAAATAAAAATCAAGCACTTTGCGAATCTATACCACTTAAACCAATTTTCATCAAAGTTGATGGTACAAATAATGCCCCTGTAGCAACAGGTCTTCCAATAGGAATATCCCAACCTACACCTCATCCTAGTGATCCAACTGTATATATTTTAGAGGGGACCCCTTCAAATTCAAATAGTGAAAATGAATATAATTACGAAATTGTTTTAGAATCAGAGTATGGATGTACAGAAACTTTCACAGGTACAATTTATTTAGATAAAAATTATGATATTATTTTAGAGTCTGCACCATTAACTGCAAATCAGGAAATATGTGGGAATTCAAATTTACAACCAATTAGCTATAGATATACCCCTGGGATTGCAGATGCTGATGTTCTTTGGAGTGTATATGAAATTGGAAACCCCACAGTTACAAATAATCAAAAACCTTCTGGAATTAGTGTTAACGACTCTGGATCAGTTATCACTATTGATGGATCCGCAAGTGCGATTGATATAAATGGAGACGGAATAATTAATCAAAACATTGTGAGTTTCACCATATTAACTACTACCCCTAACGGATGTACAGACACTAGCGGAAGTTTGGTACAAGAATCAGAGTCTGGGGAATTTAAAGTTACCCCACTACCGATACTTGTGCGAACATCTCAATCTGCTACTGCTAGCAAATGTGAAGGTGAATATATTGAAATTGAGTTTGAAGCATCCTCAAACGTTCAGCCAATTATAACGTGGAGTCAAAACCTTGTTGGGAATAATTTAATTGTAGAACCCGATACTAATAATGTTTGGAGAATTAAGGGGACGGTTGATAACATTACTGATAATTTGTCTCTTGATTATTCACTGATCATGAAAGATATTACATCACAATGTGAATCTGTTCCAGTTCTTGGGACTGTATATATTGAAAATAAACACGAATTAAATCTTATAAGTGGATCAAACCTGCAAGACATTTGTGAAGGAAGTGATATTAACCCAATAGTGTATGAGTATTCTGGTGGTGCAAGTTCAGTACAAACGTCGACTTTACCATCTGGTTTGACTCCATATATTGATTCAACAAATAAAACAATAACTATTTCAGGTACTCCAACGTCTCAAATTAGTGCTGACACACAAAAAGTGTTTACTATTCAAACTCTTGGAAGTGGTGGTTTATGTGAAAAAGTTGTTGATACAATTAAAATAAATTTAACTCCAAAACCGAGATTTGCTAGTGCAGCACTTAATTATATCGTATGCGAAGGTGAATCTCTTCAAAATATCGAATTTGGACTTTTAGATGGAGCTAATGAAGTTAACGTATCATGGGACAAAAATCCTTCGGGAATTATTGATGATCCTGTTGACTTTACTATTCCATCTAATCCAATATTCAGATTCAGTGGAACTCCAACAGGCGTAACCGAAGATACAGTATACACATATACCCTTACAGCATTTAACTCTTTGACTAATTGTCAATCAGATTCTATTCAAGGAACAATAACTGTTGAAAACAGTCATCAACTAACTCGAAATATTGGACCAGCAGAACAAGAAATATGTGAGGGAGAAGATATACAACAAATTGTATATCAGTGGGGTGGAGGTGCTACATCTGCTCAAGTTATTGGTCTACCCGCTGGCTTAAGAGTTGATACTGATGCCAATAACAATACCGTTACAATTAGTGGTTCTCCTACGATGCTATTGACACAGGACGAAAATTTAGAGTTTGTTGTTCAATCTATTAATAATTCTGATAGTTGTAATGCTAAAGTTGAAACTTTATCAGTGCAAATAATTAAAAAGCCGAGCATTCAAATAAGCTCAGGATCACGTGTTCAGACAGGAATTTGTGAGGGAGATTCAATTGCTCCAATAGAATTTAGAATATTTGATGGAGCCACAAGTCCTGTAATTGTATGGGATAATAATATTTCTCCGCCTGGTTCTGTTTATTTGGAAGAAACTGATACAGCAAATGGCATTTATACATTACAGGGAGCAATTGACGGATTTGCTAATGATCAAACATATAACTATTCTATAAAATCAATCAATCAATCAAAGGGATGCGAGTCAATTGAGATAACAGGTAGTTTAAGTGTACAAAAAGGGCATAAGTTGGTTAGAACCCAGGGATCAAATAATCAAACTATATGTGAAGGGGAAGCTATTGAACCAATTACCTTCAAATTTAGCGAAGGTGCTGTTTCAGCAAGTCCTGTAAATATCCCTCCTGGCCTTGATTGGATAATTAACGGAGACGAATTATTAATTAGTGGTATACCAATATCAACAGATGTCGACGAGTTGACCATTAAAACGTTTGTTGTTGAATCAATTGGTAATAGTTGTACACCTGCTGACCCTCAAACTGTTACAATATCTATTGAGCCTGACGCCGAAGTTAGTCTGGAATCTCCAGCTCAAACTAGAATTCAGGATGTTTGTCAAGGGTTTGCTATTGAAGATATCACTTATTCTTTTGCAGGTGGAGCAGTTGATGTGATTTGGAATGGTTTGCCTTCAGGATTAGTAATAGAAAAGGTCTATGACCTAATCGATCCTGACAAAATTTCTAGGTTGGATATTACTGGGACACCAAATATAGCTGTTCTTACAGACACTACATTTGATTATACTATTAAAGCACTGAACAGCAATGGCTGTAATCAGCAGGAGCAAACAGGATCAATTACTGTAAAAGCGAATGCAGAATTGAGCTTACTTAGCACAAGTTTGTCACAAAACCAGACTGTTTGTGTTGGTGAAGATATTCTTCCAATAAATATTGGGTACGAAAATAGTTTACCCCCTTCTGTAAGTGGAATGCCAGCTGGATTGTACACGGATAATGCAACTCCAGGAGTCTTAAAAATTAGAGGTCAGGTTGATGACTTGCAGTTAGGTAACCCCAATCGTACTATTACAGTAGTTGGAACCAATACAAATGGATGTCAGTCTCAAGAGATTATTATTAATATCAATGTTGAACCCAGTTTTGACATTAAGCCGGCTATTGAGGTCCAAAACCCTCTAGACGTAGGTAACCCAAGCGGTGCATCTTTTGTAAAAAACATCACCTGTTATGACAGTAATGATGGAGAAATTTTGGTTAATTTAGAAGGTGGTTCATCGACTACAGTTTACAACTATGTCTGGAATGGTCCAAACAATTACGTTAACACCACGCAAAACAACCATATCAAAAATTTATCCAAAGGAACTTATATCGTTGAGGTCGAAGCACAGGGGGCACGAGGTTGCTCAATAACGCAAACCTACACAATCACTGAACCTGAACCAATCGATATTATTGAGAATGAAATTAGGCCTGTTACATGCACTGGCTCCGAAGATGGTTTGATTTCTGTAACAGTAAACGGAGGAAATGATAATTTCTATAGAAATTTCATATGGGAAGTATTACAAGAAAATCAGAGTTGTACCACATATACTATAAGATTACGTGATAATGACAATGATGGAATTTTTGATATAATTGATGCTGATAAAAATAATGATGGGATAATTGACGAACCTGGTACTGATGATAATGCAAATGGTGTTATTGATGATGCAGATAATGATACAAATTACTCATTTGGAATAGTTAGATATCAAAGTTGTGATGGGTTAGATGTTAAAAACAATATTATCAGAGGGGAGTTTTCAGCAAATGGAATTTACCAAATTTGCGCTATTCCAAACACAGTTAGTGCCGAGGCTACTTTAGATCATGACCTCGATCCAAGTACTCAACCAATTGCTCCTGTTACGATATCTGGGGGTACTTCATCTTGCTCAGCAGGTACTTGGACCAAAATCGATAGACTTAAAGGAAGCAGTCTTGCATCCGGTTTAGACGAAGGTATTTATCGTTTAACCGTAGTTGAGGGACCTGATTTAAATGATATAGAATCGAATGACTTAGAGAGTCTTCGAAATAATCCCGATATGTGTATCGAGGAAAGGATTTTTGAGTTGCCCAAGGATCAAATTTTATATGGTTCAGTACGTGTAGATGACACTTATTGCTCGCTAAGTGGTGGATACATTGATATTGATGTGAACCAAAGTGCGGGTGATATTTATTTTATATATGATGGTGTTCGTGTCCCTAGCACCGATGTTGAAATTATTGCTGCTGAATTTGCTATCAACACTTATCGTGTGCTAATTCAGAACCCGAACAGTAATGGCTCTTTTGAAATTCGAAATGCTACTGGTTGCGGGGTTGTGGTTGCCCAAGATCTGCTGGACACTAATGTTATCACTCCAATCATAAATTACTCTAGTCCAGAACTAGAGAAATATGGTACTATAAGTGAACGAAGTAATGTGTTATTTACACTTGCTGGTAATACAAGCTACTATCGAGTTGAATGGGATTTTGGAGATGCATCACCTATTGCTGCTGGTGAAAGAGTGTCCCATCAATATTTTGCAGATGGTACCTACACGGTTACTGTATATGTTTATAATGCTTCAGGCTGTTTTACTTCTTCAACTAAAGAAATTATAATCGGTAAAGGTTACACGATTTTGATGCCAAACGCATTTAGTCCCAACGGAGATAACATCAACGAAATTATAGGACCAGTGTTTACTGGGCTTAAAGCAGTTGAGTTTTATATCTATAATAGTCAAGGAATATTGATTTATCAAGAGTTTGTCTCTGAAGATAACTTATCTCCAAATGGCACGATTGAAATCATGGGCTGGGATGGAGAAAACTCGGACCCATCATCTAATTTCTATATATATAAAATTATTGGTACAAGAATCAATGAAGAGTTGGTAACACGCACAGGAACAATATTTTTAATCGAATGATGAAAGTGAAAATAGTTCATATTGGTTTATTTTTATTGTTTGCATATTTATCTGCATTTGCACAGGAGAGATTTATTTCATCTTCCCGTAACATGCAGTTTATCAACCCTAGCTACCATGGAATTAACATGGTGTCAAAAGCAGGAGTTTATTACAGTCAATTTAACTATGGAGAAGGAACATCGTACATTGACAACAAATATCTTTTCGGAAATTTTGCTTTTGAAGATATGAATTTTAGTATTGGGCTCGACGTGAACTCATTTAGTTTAACAAATCTAGGCCTGACAGAAAATAATATTGACCTAAGTTATATTTATAAAATTCCAATCAACTTTGACACCTATATCCTTGGCGCTTTAACGCTTGGAATAGGATCTGATAATATCGATCGAGGTGCTCTAATTTTTCAAGATCAAATTGACCTTACCCTCGGAACAATCTCAGGAGTCTCAAGAGATCCACTGGCCGATTTTTCTCCAGCAACGAACTACTTTGATATCGGTGCTTCAGCTCTTATTTACAATGAAAGGTTTTTGATTGGATTGAGCTTAGATCACATTAATACCCCCAATGTGTCTTTTAATAACGAGTCTGAGCTTGAAAAAGAAATTTCATTTTCTCTTCAAGCTGCTCTGGAATTTAATGTAAACCAATACGGAAGAAGTTTCCTCCCTGATAATTCATACATGTTGACATATTTATATGCACAACAAGCTGGAGAAAACTTGAGAATCTATTCATCTCAAGAACTACAAATGGATGGATTTACTTTGGGAATTTTACAGTCCTTAGCAAAATACAAAGAAAATAACTCACTCGAATTTGGTTTTATAACAGGTTTCTCTTCTGATAATTACCGGGTCGATTTAACCTATACATTTTCAAGCTCACAAACCACATACAATCCCCCATCTATTGTTCAAATAGGTGTGACTATGGATTTCGACCGATTTTCCCAAAATCGAAGGGGGAATTATAAGCGCTTTAGTACAAATAATATGTAAGACTCAATTAACGGCAATTGCATTATTTGATTTAATATAATTCTTTCAAAACTTTTAAACTTGCGTGAACTATTAAAACCCTTAGTATTTTTTTTACTTTTTTGTTTGGGAATACAACTGTCTTGTGACACCGAATTATTCGAGCTCGATAAACTAAGTAATGATACAGGCTTGACACCCAGCGTAAAACTCCCAGTTGCTAAAGCCGATATTCAACTCAACTCTTTTCTCGATCGCCTAGATTTCAACGTTGATTATGAAAGAGATGATTATGCCACTATTTATGTTTCCGATTCGATTCAAAGACTGTTAGAAACCTCAATTGAGGATATTTATGACCCAACAGAGCTTACTGCCGAAGTTGAGTCCACATACACTTTGTCTCCAGTAGTATTGGAAAATACAACCAACTATTTTAATCGTATTTCGATTAGCGAAGCGACTCAAATTCCTGATGGTACAACAATAGTGATTCCTTCATTTCAGTCTACAATTACTTTGGGGACCATAGATTTTTATAATGAGCCATACCAAAGTGCCAGATTTTTTGATGGCTCAGTAGAATTTACGGTTACAAATGAGTTTCCGATTGATGCGGATGTAAGAATATTAATTTACGATGAAAACAACCAACTGATAACATCTTCTGAAACCTTTTCGGTAGCAAAAAATACTTCAGAAATGTCTTTTATTCAAATTGATGGTTTGATAATTTCTAAAAAATTAGAAGCTCGCATGGATTTCCAATCTCTTGGAAGTGCCCAAACAATTATACTCGATAGTCAAAACCAGTTTATTGACACACAATTCAATCTGTTAGATGCTAGCGTTGATCAGTTGGTGTTAAATCAATCGAAAAGTTTTGACTATACCTTTTCTACATATGTAGAAATCGATGAAAGTGATGATGTAATATTTGATCAGATGTATCTGGAGGAAAGTATTATTAAATTAGAATTTTTCAATCAAATTGACCATCCTGTTGAGATAAATATAAGTAGCGATGACCTTACTATTAATGGACAACCCCTACAATTACAATATACAGTTATTGAAAATAATCAAACACAGGTTTTCTCAGAGGATCTAAATAATGCACTTATTGAATTTACTCCAGATCAAACAACAGGGATAAGTAAATTTTCAATTGATTTTCATTTGACTCTCGATCTCAAGCCAGGTGATATACTTGAGGCAAATCGGGATTTGAGTTATAAAGCTTTATTTGAGGTTGTTGATTTTGAGTATGTATATGGAAACTTTACTACCAAACAATTCATTGTTTCGGATTCAATTCGAATCAATCAAAAACTCTCCGAACTATATAACAAAGTAAATATTGTTGACCCAAAACTAACATTTACAGCACACAACGGCTTTGGGATTCCGTTGTCATTTTCTTACGATTCATTTGGGAACAGAACTGATGGCTCTCAATTCGAATTTGTTTTTGATAACAATGATCAAGCTATTGATGCTGCTACACATCTATACGAAGTTGCTCCATCCGAATGGTTCTATGATAAATCCAATAGTAACCTAGATGAATTTATATCGTTCGTTCCAGATAACAATCTCCAGCTTGATGCAACCATCGATGTAAATCCAAATGCAGTAAATGATAATTTTTTACATGATGAGTCTGAGTTTTGGATTGATATTTACGTGGAGACACCTTTGCACTTTAATATTAATAATGTAGAAATTTTAGACACCTTGATTATCGATTCTCCGATTGACACAAGTGATCTTGACCAAATACTTGAAGCAACGCTACATTTTGATTATCGCTCAGAACTACCTCTCGAGGTTCAATTAAGTACACAAATGATTGACACTCTATCAAAAACTAAATATTTCGAATTGGAGCCATTGCTGCTTAAACCAGCGTCTATTTCAGCCCTTGGAGAGGTAATAGAACCCTCTACAGGAAGAATGTCAATCTCATTAACAGATGATGAAATCGACTCCTTGGCTGATGTTAATGGTATTCCTTTGGAATTGACGATAAGCACCTCCGATGCCGAAACTAAGGATGCTAAAATTTCCGCCAATTCAACAATCGAATTACAAGTCCATGTTGAAGTTAATATTGACCTTGATGAGTAAATCACCCCTAAATTTTGTACAAAAGAAACTGTTTTTAGTTTTGCTATTTACTACATTCTGGAGTTATGCACAAATTAGCCATTCCACCTATCACCAGAAAAACAACACCTCAAAACTCCATTTTAACCCCGTATTATTTGCTGCAGACTCAATAACCAAACATATAGATATTCAATCCTTTTCGTTAAAAACAAATTCAAATGTTACGTATAGTGACCTTATTCGTAAGGGAAGAGGTGATTTGGCAGACTCTCTGGTTTTAGACTTCTCACGATTTCGTAAGGCCTTGGGTAATAAAAATTATCTTGATATCAGCGGAGAAGTTCTTCTAGTTCAGTTTGGTTTTGTAAGGACTACCAATGAATATAAAGTTGATAATGAAATTAAAATACAGAGAAGTTCTTATTTTGGGTTCGGAATTCGACAGCGTGTAACAGGTGGGCTAAGTTTCGATAAAAACTATGTTGAATTGCTGACCCAAGGAAATGCGCCTTTCTATGATCAGGACTTCTCAACAGGACATGCTCGAATCAACAGCTCAGTTTATTCAGAACTGGGTGCTACCTATGCAAGAGAAATAGATGACAAACTATGGGTTGGATTAAGACTAAAATATTTATTGGGTGGACTTAACATCACAACAAATAAGTTTGCCTTGTCTCTTCGTGGAATAGAATCAGAGAACACTCTTGAAATAGGTGCGGAAGCAGATATTCGAGTTTCTGGACCAATAGAGTTTACTTTAGATGCTTACGATTTTATTGATGATATTAGCATAGGCTCCCCCAATCAAATCTTTTCAACCGATAATCCAGGGTATGCGATAGATCTTGGACTTGTTTACACTCCCAGTCCAAAACTTGTACTGAGTGCTGCTATTACAGATATAGGCCAAATTCGATGGAAAAATGAAGTCAAACAACTAACTCTCGACACAACATATCGCTACACAGGGGCTGATTTCAGTGACTCGATTAACGATCAGGCAGACAACTACAAAAGCCCAGAGGATGTATTAGACGAGCTTAAAGAGGATATCAAAAATGAATTTAGTTTCCAGCTTACTGAAGATTCATACACAGAGAAATTGCCATATACGATTTCGATGGGTGCGGAGTTTCGCTTGCTTAAAAACCTTGACTTTGGCGCAATGTATGCCCACTACGCCTCTCCTTATTACAAGCGAGACACCTATGCATTTTCTGCCAATTTAGGGATTCGTAACGCACTTAGCTTATCACCTACAATGATTTTTGTTGGAGGCGATACCGTCTGGGCTTGTGCTGCAGCATTTCGTTTTGGACCTTTGCAATTCCATATGGCAATAAATGATTTTGGTGGCATTGCGACTCCAGCTGATGCACAAGGAATCGGGATCCAGATGGGAATGAGCTATATTTTTCCGTTTTCATATATAAAGTAAGAAAAACAGATCTAATCTCGAATTTTTGGAGAACCTACTTCATAACTTTCTAACTCAAAATATCTTAGGGCAGATAATAAATGGTCAAAAATATCCGCGGTTAGATGCTCATACATCACCCAATCCTTCTCCACACTAAAGGCATAAACTTCTAAAGGGGTTGCGCCAAATTGGTTAGCAGGGAGCTGGCGACACATTACGGTTAGTTGATCACTGATTTTGGGATGCGTTTTTAGATAATTTTCAACATACTGTCGGTAAACACCCAAATTGGTCAGATTTCGACCATTAATGGCAATCGACTTATCGCTTTTCGATGCTTGATTGTCTTGATCGATTTCAGAAGTTCGTTCTGAGAGATAGGTTGAAATTCGTTCAATTTGACTTAGTTTTTCCAATTCACCACTTTCCATAAAGCGAATACTCGGCGTACTTATAAGAATGGAGCGTTTGATACGCCGCCCAGCAGATTCTGCCATACCTCGCCAATTCTTAAAAGAATCAGAAATCAAGTTATAGCTTGGAATTGTGGTAATGGTTTTGTCAAAGTTCTGAATTTTAATGGTTGACAAATTGATCTCGATTACATCCCCATCTGCGCCATACTTTTCCATCGTAACCCAATCGCCAATTCTCACTAAATCATTGGCTGCAATCTGAATACTGGCGACAAACCCTAAAATGGTATCTTTAAATATCAAGAGCAGTACTGCCGATAATGCCCCCATTGCTGTGAGGAAATATCCGATCTCTTTTCCTGAAATGATGGAAAAAATTACAATAATCCCGATGATCCAAATGAGTAACATAAAAACCTGAACATAACTGTCTATAGGCTTGTCTTTAAATGATTCAAGTGTGATTAAATAAGCGCGTAATGTTTGGAGAATGCTTCTAAAAATCCAAATCGAAACAATTACACCATATACATTTAGCAGCAAGGTTAAGTTCGAGGTTGTAGTGGGACTATCAACAATCCAAAACGGTATAACAGAGAACAAAAAAATATAAGGAATTATCCTAGAAATATATTTTGGAAAATTAGATGACAAAAGATAGTCATCCAAATGGGTTTTTGTTTGTCTAGAAAGTTTAATTAAAATATTTCTGCTAATCATTCTTGAAACAGCTGCTAATAGAAAAGATGTGAGTATTAGCAGACAAGAAGTAATAACAAAATCAATCCACCAAGCAACACCAATATCAATGTTTTTTCTGTTTAGAAATTCTATAAATAAGTATCGATTTAAATCCATAAGAAATTAAAAGTCTTTTTTATATCATTATAAAGATAGCTAAAGATTATAAAAAACGCCTGCACAAGGGATAACTAGTGCAGGCGTAAAAAAACAATAACTAACAAAAAATGTTAAGACACAGAATTTACTACATTAATCGTGCCAAATTTTATAATATGAAGTTGCGGTTATATTTGGCTATTTTTATATAACTGCATTATTGATAGCTAAAGCAAAAATTTTTCAGGTTTGTTATGATCGTATTGCAATCCTAAATTGCTAGGACAGATACGAATTGAGTTCAAATATATAGGATTTGTATGAATACAATGGAAAGCCAAGTGTAACGGCAGTAACTTTGATGATTCCTCTTTATTTTAATTCGCGGAAGAAATAAGATCAGCATACGGAAAACACACTGTAAACCCTTTTGCTGCAAAATATTCCTTACTATTTATTGGGCCACAAGCAAGAACAAAATCTCCTCCCCATGCACCTAGGCTCTTCACTACTCCTTCGTAGTCTGAAAATTCAGTCTCCTGAACTGGGTCAATGCCAATAAGTTTGGATACAATGCTTTCATGTGCAAGCATGAGCATCTGGAAATCACGCACTGTTTTGGCGTCTATGAACCTTTTTGTGAGTGTGTTCAGTACATTAATCAACTGATCTGTTATACCTTTGAAGTGATGACGTATAGAAGCTCGACTGTTTTGCTTTTTGTTCATATAAACAAAAAATAAATGCTGATGAAATGGAGGATGAAAGTTTACATCTGTTGAAATGGGATTTTGTTTTATCAGTTGATAAGTAATAGGTTTAGATTTTTGGGCACATGCAATATCATATCCACTTCCTCCAAAAACTTTTTGTTGTAAATCAAATGGATTTACATTTGCCCATTGCGCTATATTATTGATCAATGTCGATGAACTTCCTAGACCCCAGTTTCTTGAAAAATCGAGTTGGGTTTCAATAACTGCTCCTATCGATCCTGCTAAAAAATCTTGGTTTTGCTCACGTACATTAATTAAGATTTGTTGGAGTCGTTTCGACAAATTGTCCTTTTGATAAATGGGGTTAAAATCAATCGTGTCAAAATCATTTTCAAACCAAATCTTTCCATCCATGTCCTTTGCTACCCAATGCAAGCATGATTTTTCTGTAACAACAACAGTCATGCTTTGCCCTAATTTGGTTGGTAAAGCAAGGGCACAAGCCCCATCAATTACTGCATATTCACACGTGATGAGCAACTTCCCAGAGCTGTAATATGTCAGTTTTTCCGCCATGCTGCTAGTGCTTGTTCAACGGCATTAAAACTAACAACATTGGTTGTAAAGTGCTTGATCATTGCATCTTTTTCAGGTTGGGTAGCACCCATTTGGTTGAGTATGTTTAGTAAATGCATTTTCATATGTCCTTTCTGTATACCAGTTGTGACCAATGAACGCAAGGCAGCAAAATTTTGCGCTAATCCACTCACTGCTATGACTTGCATGAGCTCTTTTGCATTTGGATTTTGTAGCAATTGATGCGACCATTGCACTAAGGGATGGAGCTTTGTTAAGCCACCAACTGTTCCCACTGCTAATGGTATTTCTAGCTCAAACCAAAACACATCTTTTTCTATTCGTGCTTTTGATAGCCCTCTGTAGTTTCCATCTTTTCCAGCATAGGCATGTATGCCAGCATCCACTGCCCTAAAATCATTGCCAGTAGCAATGGCTAACGCATCGACCCCATTCATAATCCCTTTGTTGTGTGTGACTGCTCTATAATTGTTGTGATGTGCAATTTCAACTGCTTGTACAAACTTTTTGGCGAGTACATCACCATCATCTCCCAACTCTTCAATGGGACAGCTTACCCAGGCTTTTACGAGACTACCAGGCACATAGTTCGATAAAATACTCATCACCACCTCGATTTGTTTATCGGTTTCAGAAAAATTAGCATAGATAGCAGCTTCATTTTTAAGTATTTGGGCAAGTTGCTCGAGGCACGAATTAATAAAATTAGCACCCATCGCATCTGCAGTTTCAAAGCGAACGTGCAATTGGTAATAGTTTGCCATATTTTTGGTGCTGTCGACCAGCTTAATATCAACAATTCCTCCCCCTCTTTTACGCATGTTTTTGGTAATGGCTTCTGTTTCCTTAAGTAGCGTTGGTTTAACAGCGTGGAAAAAGCTCCTCAGACTTTGATGAGGTCCTGTAAATAAAAAGTGAACTTGACCTGTTTTTTCTGTCCCCACTACTTCGGCATGAAACCCTCCGCGAGTAGCCCAAAATTTAGCAGCATTGGCTGCGGCAGCAACTACCGAGCTTTCTTCAGTAACCATTGGAAGAACGTAACTGTTCCCATTGATGACGAAGTTAGGCGCAACGGCTAAGGGTAAATAAAAGTTACTGATTGCATTTTCAATAAACTCATCGTGTAAGTTCTGCAACTGTTCGTCTGAGTTCCAATAGGTTTGAATAACCTCTTTAGCTTGTGTGGGATTGGAAAAGAATTTATTGACAATCCATTCGATTTTCTCTTGTTTTGATTTTTTGGAAAAGCCCGAAACCAATCCGTTTTGAACACCCTCATTTGCCATGGTGTAAAGATAAGATATCTTACATATTAAACGAATCAGCGAATGATTGAAAAGTCATATATTAGCAAATCTCAACTAAAACTTAGTTAACATGTCAAACCAATTTGGAGGATCTTCACTCAATCAGAGAACCATTGCTGGACACCCTGTAGGCCTTTTTGTATTGTTTTTTACAGAAATGTGGGAGCGATTCAGCTACTATGGTATGCGTGCAATTTTAGTGTTATTTCTCACCTCATCCTTGCTCAATGAAGGTTGGGCTTGGGAGAGAGAAGATGCATTGACTTTATATGGTTGGTACACTGGGTTGGTGTATTTAACGCCCATACTGGGCGGTTTTTTTGCTGATAAGTTTTTAGGGTACAGAAATGCAACTGTTTTAGGTGCTTTTATCATGACTCTTGGTCACGCCTCCATGGCATTAGAGACTTTTTCCACAATATTTTTTTTCATTGGTCTAAGTTGTTTGGTCATTGGGAATGGATTTTTTAAACCCAATATATCATCAATTGTTGGACAATTATACAAGGATGGTGATATTCGTAAAGATGGGGGATATACCATTTTTTATATGGGTATCAATGCTGGCGCTTTCCTAGGGATTTTACTTTGTGGATATATTGGCGAAAAGGTTGGATGGCATTTGGGCTTTGGTCTGGCTGGGATTTTTATGTTTTTTGGAATGCTTCAATTTTGGTTTGCCCAGAAAATATTTGGAAATATCGGTTTATCTCCAAAAGCCCTAGCACAAACTCAAATTGAGACGGAAGAAGAAAAGGAAGAAGTAGCTAAAAAAACTGAAAATGATCGACTTTTTGTAGTGGTTATTTTCTCTCTATTCACTATTTTCTTTTGGTGGGCTTTTGAACAAGCAGGTGGCTCGATGACCATATTTGCAAATGACTACACAGATAGAAATTTGGTCGGCACTGCATCAAAAACATTCAATATTGTAAACTCCATCATTACCCTTGTTCCAATGGTAATTTTGACTTATGTTTTATACGAATTGTTTTGCAATATGTTGGGGAAATATATATTATCTAATTTCTTTTTAGGATTAAGTTTTGCCATCATTTGGGGCATAGTGATATGGATGCTCAACAGAGAGTTTGCCTCTGATGTTGCTGAAATTCCAGCATCTTGGTTTTCTGTTCTCAACTCACTTTTCATTGTCATTTTTGCACCAATTTTTTCCAAAATATGGGCTTCATCACTCAATCCAAGTGGGCCTGTTAAGTTCGCTATAGGATTGATGTTACTCGGATTTGGCTTTGCATTTTTATCCTATGGTGCATATGGCATTCCACTGGGTGCAAGCACAGCAAGTGTGAGCATCGCCTGGCTGATTTTGGCATACCTATTTCACACTTTGGGGGAGCTTTGTATCTCTCCCGTGGGCTTGTCTTATGTGAGCAAGCTGGCTCCCAAACGATTGGTTGGTCTTATGTTTGGATTTTGGTTTGTGTGTAGCGCAATAGCAAATTTCCTAGGGGGTTGGACAGGTAGTTTTATTGACTCAATTTCAGAGTCATATGGCTTATCTAACTTCTTCCTTATTTTTACTGCAATCCCTGTGCTTGCAGGGGTACTGATGCTTATACTTAACAAAACTCTGATTAGAAAAATGCATGGGATTTCGTAGCCTGATTCTATTTTTCATTGGCTCCACCATTTCATCTGCCCAAGTCAACTGGATGACGATGGATGAAGCTTTGGCTGCTCAAAAATTAAACCCCAAAAAAATTATTGTTGACGTATATACAAGCTGGTGCGGCCCCTGTAAACTACTCGACAAAAATACCTTTGGAAATGCTGAAGTGAGTGCATTTATCAATCAAAATTTTTATCCTGTAAAATTTAATGCTGAGGGAAAAGAGGAGGTGAATTTCAATGGAAACCGTTTTGAAAATCCTAGATATGACCCAAACCGAAAGGGAAGAAATGCTCGGCATCAGTTCACCGCATATCTAGGGATTACTGGCTATCCAACTGTGGCTTTCTTTGATGAGAATGCCAATTATATTGCTCCTATTGTTGGCTATCACAATGTGCAGCAAATGGAATTTTACTTGAAGTTGTTTTCATCCAATGATTATAAACAATTAAAGTCACAGGAAGATTTTACCAATTACTACAAGAAATTCACTGCACAATTCCAAGGTTGAGTATTAATATTCTTTTTTGACGTATCATAAAACTGCATTCCGTTTGATTAGCAGGTTTTTATTTACAGATAAATATAATTTTTGAAGTTGATTACATCTGCGAAAAACCAATGCCCATATTAGGCAAGTGAGGACATACCTTATTGATAGGAACTGTTATTGAATCAATCTTCGTGTTTGTGCGTAGGCTTTGTTCCAATAGCCTTCATTCATTGAGGAAATGATTACCCCCTTTGAAGATGAGGCATGAATAAATAGAGGAACATCTCTTTTACGTCGTACAACAATACCTGCATGGGTAAGCTTTCGTTTTTTGGAGGTTCTAAAAAAGATTATATCTCCAGGTTTTGCACGATCAATCGAAATGCGTTTTCCCTCTTTTCGTAAAAGGTTAACAGTTCTTGACACAATAATCCCTTGCTTTTTATATGCGTTGTGAATCAGTCCAGAACAATCAATTCCGCGAGAGTTGTTGCCACCCAAACGATATGGTGTGCCCATATACTCCTTTGCATACAAAACAACACCATCTCGTAGTTTTATTTTTTTTTCACTTTTAAATACCCCACAACTTGTAGCGAGAACAGCGAAGGCAACAAAAGAAATGAGCTTACGCATGCGTTCGTTTGTAAATGAGTTTGGCAACCTTTTCACTTGCTCCTCTACCTCCTAGTTTTTGAATTAAATCATCATATCCAGACAAAACCTTTTTTCTGCCACTGGGAGATAGGATATTTTGTAATGCTTCTGTCAAGGTAAACACATTACAATCCTTTTGAATCAGCTCTTGCACAAGCAAGCGACCTGAAATGAGATTCACTAGTGAAACAAAGGGGAGTTTGACAATTCTCTTTGCAATGGCAAAACTCAAAGGACTCGTTTTATAACAAACGATTTGAGGGATTTTGAGCAGTGCTGTTTCCAAAGTAGCTGTTCCGCTGGTAACGATGGCTGCTTGAGCTATGTGCAAAACGTCATAGGTTCGATCCATCACAACATCTACATTTGGCGCAAAGCGTTGGTAGAGTGATTTATCAATGTTTGATGTACCAGCAATAACAAAGCGATGGTTTGGAAAGGCGTCAATGATGCTAGCCATCACTGGGAGTATTTTATTGATTTCTTGCTTTCGACTGCCTGGTAATAACGCAATTACATTTTGATTGTTTAGAATACCCAACTGTGCTCTAAATGCATCTTCCTCCAATTCTGGAATTGCAAACAACTCATCGATGAGTGGGTGTCCAACAAAGTCAATGCTAAGCTTGTGTTTTTGTTCAAAAAAATCAACCTCAAAAGGCAAAATCACATATCGAAAGTTGGTGTGTTTCGCCAATTTTTTCACACGATTTTCTTTCCATGCCCAAGCCTGTGGTAAGATGTAATAGTGCACTGGTATTCCCAATTTGGTGGCCCATTTTGCGATGATCATATTAAAGCCAGGGTAGTCGATTAAGACCAAAGCATCTGGTTTGAAGTTGAGAATATCTTTCTTGCAAAAGGAAACGTTTGCTAAGATGGTTCTTAGATTTTTGAGCACTTCCCAAAACCCCATAAAAGCAAGATGTTTGTAGTGTTTTACGATTTGCGCACCTTGTTCCTGCATCTTATTTCCACCCCAAGCACGAAGCACTGCTGAATCGTCTTTTTGTTGTAATGCAGCAATTAAATTAGCACCATGTAAATCTCCAGAGGCCTCGCCAGCAATGAGGTAGTATCTCATGTACCAAAATTTAATATGAGACTAATAAAGGCCCAAAAAATGGTTGCCCCAAGAATGGATTGGGCAGCACGCGTGTTCTTTTTTTGAATCCACCACCAAAAGAAAAAAAGATTGGGAAGTACAGCCATCGTTATCCAAATGCCTAGTTCGTCGTATGCATAGAGGATGGGGATTGTATCCAAGGCATTGCCATCAGCCGAAAATTCGACCAAAAGTAAAAGCATGCCAAAAGGGGTCGCCAAACCAATAAGCCATCCCAACAAGCCAGGACTGATTTTCTTTAAAAGGCCCATGAGTTGAGTTTTTGAATATGATGATGTGCAGTGAGGTCAAAATGAGTTGGAACCACTGAAATATACCCATTTTCGAGTGCCCAGATATCAGTATCTTCCCCTTTGTCATCATTGATAAAGGCGCCAGTCATCCAATAATATTCTTTCCCCATGGGGTCTTGGCGTTTGTCAAATTCTTCAATCCAATAGGCATTTGCCTGTCGACAAATCTTGATTCCTTTGATCTCACCTTTTTTTTGTTTGGGGAAATTGACATTGAGTACAGTACTTTCTGGGATTTTATTTTGTAGTGCCGATTTGGTTATTTTTATGACAAAACTGGACAGAGAATCGAAATCAGCATTCCAAGCATAATCGAGCAAAGAAAAACCTATCGCTGGAATTCCTTCAATTCCAGCTTCAATAGCAGCACTCATCGTTCCAGAATAAATGACATTAATCGCTGCGTTTGATCCATGATTAATGCCAGAAACGCACAAATCTGGCTTTCGTTTCAGAATTTCATGAACACCAAGTTTTACACAATCAGCTGGTGTGCCTGAACAAGAATATTCCTTTTGAGGCCCATCACCGAGTTTAACTTTGGTGCATCGCAAGGTGCTATTTATGGTAATCGCATGTCCCATACCAGATTGTGGGCTATCGGGAGCAACTACAACCACATCACCAATGGTATTCATAATTTGAATAAGGGTACGAAGCCCAGGGGCACTTATGCCATCGTCATTTGTGACAAGAATCAATGGTTTACTGTTCATTTCGAATGTCTATTTTCACAAAAATACAGATTTCAATTTGCCTGTCCGACCAATAAACTTGATATTTTCATACTTTGAATATTATCTATATATTCGTAAGCCCTCAATAGATTGAAATGAAAAAGAATGCCTCTTACTTGATTTTTGCTGTTGCTGTGGTTCTGTACCTATTCACAGCAACCTCCAACCCTTTACAAAAGGAGTTTGTAAGCAACGATAAAGATCGCCTTCTCATCGAGTTGATTTCACATGTTATTCAGCGTGGTCATTACGACGTCAAATCTTTGAACAATGATATGTCTGAACAAATTTTTCACACCTATCTAGAGAATATTGATGGTCAAAAAAGATATTTTCTTCAAAGCGATTACAGAGAGTTCTCGAAATATATGTTTCAGATTGATGATCAAATTAGAAATTTAGACTTAACATTTTTTGATTTGACTTATCAAAGACTTATTCTTCGCATGAATGAAGTAGAAAGCCTCTATGGTTCTCTGTTGTCTAGTCCTTTTGATTTTGAGAAAGAAGAAGAATTCGATACTGATTATGACGAGCAATTTTATCCATTATCTCAAAAAGCAAGATCTGAAAAGTGGAGAAAACAGCTAAAATTATCCACTTTGAGCGTGTTGTACGACAAAGTGCAAGAGGTAGAAAACAATGACGAAACAACGCCAGCGTACCTTTCATCTTCGTGGATGGACTTGGAGGCTGAAGCACGAACAACCACTCGTGAAAACATGGAAGATTTCTTTGACTTGATGAATGAATTGGAACGCAAAGACTGGTTCGACATCTATATCAACTCATTTGTCTTACAATTTGATCCTCACACAAATTATTTCAACCCTGATGACAAAGATCG
This sequence comes from uncultured Bacteroidota bacterium, assembly GCA_902631125.1. Classification (GTDB taxonomy): domain Bacteria; phylum Bacteroidota; class Bacteroidia; order Flavobacteriales; family Flavobacteriaceae; genus UBA724. Next base: position 26,570 of record CACOXF010000003.1, on the reverse strand, counting down.
ATTTGACATGAGCATGTCTGGGAAGTTTGAAGGAATTGGTGCACGACTTTCAAAACGAGACCAAGCAATCAAAGTAGTTGATATCATTGTAGGGGGGCCGCTTTGGCGCGATCAGTTGATGGAAGTAGGGGATGAAATCCAGTTGGTGCGACAGGAAGATGGAGATGCTGTTGATATTCGTGCTATGCGCCTAGATGATGCGATAAAGCTGATCAAAGGCCCTAAGGGATCGATGGTGTATTTGACTGTTAAGAAGGTTGATGGTAATATAGAAACAATCCCTGTGAAAAGAGATTTGGTTGTTCTCGAGGAATCCTATGCAAGGTCAACAGTTATTAATCGACAAGACCAAAAATATGGTCTTATTCACCTCCCAAAATTTTATGTTGACTTTAAAAGTTACAAAGAAAGAAATGCTGCACACGACGTTGAGCAAGAGGTGATCAACCTAAAAGAGGCAGGCGTTGGAGGCCTTATCATTGATTTAAGAAACAATGGAGGAGGTTCACTTCAAACTGTGGTTGATATTGCTGGTCTTTTTATTGACGAAGGTCCTATTGTAATGGTCAAGTCAACTGTGAGCAAAACAGAAGTTTTGCGAGATGGAGATGGGAAAACATTGTGGAACGGACCAATGGTCATTCTTGTGAATGAACTATCTGCTTCTGCCTCTGAAATCTTGGCTGCAGCAATGCAAGATTATGAACGCGCCATAGTGATTGGCAGCGAGCAAACTTTTGGCAAAGGAACAGTACAGAATGTGGTTGATCTCAATCGTTTCCTTTCCAATAGCACCTATGGTAATCTTGGGGCTTTAAAAATTACAACTGATAAGTTTTACAGAATAAATGGTGGTTCGACCCAACTTGAGGGGGTAAAAAGTGATGTTATTACCCCAGACCGGTATCGATATGTCGATGTTGGCGAAAGAGATGAAGACAACCCCATGAGATGGGATCGTATAAGCCCCTTGGTCTATACAAAATGGAATGGCTACCTGAATTATGATGATGTCATAAAACATAGCCAAGATAGAGTCAACGACCACCCCATTTTCAACCTTGTTGACCAAGACGCAAAGTGGATTGAGCAGCGTCAAAACGACAATACAATTGCTTTGAATTATCAAGAATACGTTTCAAAAATTGAGTCTGATCGAACTTATGCAGATCAATTTGATGCAGTAGAAGAGTACAACAACAACCTAGATTTTACCATCTCTCCAGCTGATCAAAAACGTATTTCAGAGGACGAAATCTTTTTAGAAAAAAGGGAACGATGGTTTTCAAACTTATCCAAAGATTTTTATGTAGAGGAAGCAGTGAATATCCTACAGGATCTCAAAGTTGGGATTTATCAGCAAGAGGCACTTGCCAAAAAATAAACGAAAAAACCATTGCAAAACACAACTAACAGAGCGTTTTTATATGATCTGGGAGGCTATCTTGCTGTTGGGGTAATCATCATCTGCGTCATCTTTTCTGTTTTTGCCTATGTCATTGTGCCTGACAATTCGGTCAATGCAAATCAAATGCACCTCTCTATTCATTCGCAATCTCCTGGGTTTGAGGTCAAAATGATGAGGATTCCTTCTACGAAAGACAAAGAGGTCGGCAGCTTTTATACCTTATTACTTGGAAATCCTGACCCTGCTATTCAGTATCCAATATCTTCTTATGAAATAGGGGAAAATGGCATATGGATAGAACACTACAATTTTGATTCTCCCGGGCAAAGAGAGTGGTTTTCTACCTCCTCTTTTGGTGCATTGACATCAGCTTCGGAAATCGTCGATCAGCATATTTCAAACCATAAATTCTTATTGGGAACCGATTTGTTTGGACGAGATGTATTGAGTCGATTGTTGGTTGGCACTCGTATTTCCCTATCTATTGGTTTGATTTCAGTATTTATTTCTTTGATAATTGGCATTATCATCGGAAGTTTGGGGGGTTTTTATGGCGGCAATATAGACAAAGCAGTCATGTGGGTTATTAATGTCACATGGTCAATCCCTACCTTACTACTTGTCATTGCAATATCAGTCGCACTAGGGAAAGGATTCTGGCAAGTCTTTATCGCTGTTGGGTTGACAATGTGGGTTGAAGTGGCTCGTATTGTCAGGGGTCAAGTGAAGAGCATCAAGAACCGTCAATACGTCATAGCTACGCAAGTGCTTGGGTTTTCTTCATTTCGCACTCTTTTTGGTCACATCCTCCCCAATGCTTTTGGACCATTGGCAGTAATTACCGCTTCCAATTTTGCAGCTGCAATTCTTATCGAAAGTGGGTTGAGTTTTTTGGGGATAGGTGTTCAACCGCCCATACCGAGCTGGGGCACAATGATTAAGGATCATTATCAATTTCTGGTTATGGGAAAACCTTATTTGGCATTGATACCAGGCCTAGCAATCATGGTTTTAGTGAGTTCTTTTATGATTATTGGCAACAATTTGAGGGATTGTTACGATCCTCAAAAAAGCTGATCACCACTCATTAACTCGATTGGCATCGAATTTCAAATAGATTCCTAATAGCAAACTAAACGCTAGAAGATTTGACCCTCCATAACTCAAGTATGGCAGTGGGATTCCAATGGTGGGCAAGAGACCTAAAACCATTCCGAGGTTAATGCTAAAATGGGCAAACAAAAGGCAAACGACAGAGTAGCAGTAGATTCTACTAAAACTATTTTTTTGCCGCCCAGATGTTATGAGTATGCGAAGCATTAATGTCACATAGAGGACCACAACTAAAACTGATCCGACAAAGCCCCATTCTTCACCAACAGTGGTAAAAATATAATCGGTTTGTTGTTCTGGGATAAAATTTCCTTTGGTTTGCGTACCCTCAAGAAACCCCTTTCCAAGTAACCCTCCGGACCCAATAGCAATCTGAGACTGGTTGATATTATACCCAACTCCTTGTGTATCCACTTCGCGTCCCAAAACAATGTTGAAGCGATCACGGTGGCGTTGCTCGAACACATTTTCAAATACAAAGTCAACAGACTGAACAAATGCAGAGGCCATAGCGATGGTTAAAATGATAGAAAGCAGTCGTTTTCTACGCCTCTTTCGATCCAAACCAAAAATATAGACAAGCCCCATCCCAAAAACAATTGCTGTCGCAAGTGTTTTATCTAGCAGTAAAGTAATGATGAACAAAACAACAAGCCCGATAAAAGATAGCAAAAATTGAGAGGGCAGTTTTTCAGTGTGCAAAACCAAAAGAAAGCTCAGAAACACAACTGTACTACCTGGATCTGGTTGGGGAAGGATGATTAGTGCAGGAAGAAAGGTGAGAAGAAAGGAAGTGAGTTGATCTGAAATTTTTGTTAAATCTGTATTGATTTCACTCAGATGCTTTGTCAGTGCCAAAGCAGTGACCACTTTTGCAAACTCTGCTGGCTGAAAACTAAAACCCCAAAATGAATACCAGGACTGAGCGCCAGAAACTTCTTTTCCAAAAACAAAAAGACCAAGTAGAAGCGCAAGAATAATCAGATAAAAAATACTTGAGTAACGTTCATAAATCTTCACTTTTGGAAACTGTATGAAGAAAATCAAACCGAAGCTCAAAATAGCAAAAAACAACTGCTTTCCAAAAGTGTGATTTAAAGAAAGCATGTTTTCTTCCAGTGTATGTCCAGTCGAGTAAACGTTGACAAGACCAATGGAAACAAGAGCGAAATATACCAAAAAGGTGTACCAATCAAACTTTAAAAGGTATTTATTATTCATTGATTTCAAAAGGTTTTCCGCTCAGCGGTTTTTGATATTCATCTAATAAACTTCCGTTTAGCATACGATTTTCCAACCAGGTTCTTTTCACATTTTCAGTGAGATATTTTTCTATCACTAGGCTTGCAATTGGCGCAGCCCATCGGCCACCCCAATACCCATTTTCAACAAAAACAGCAACTGCAATTTTTGGATTCTCTCGGGGGGCAAAAGCCACAAACATCGAGTGGTCTGTTAACTGTACTTTCTCTCCATCTATTTTAGTGAAATTCTCAACTGTTCCTGTTTTTCCACATACTTCAACTCCTGGAACACGAGCTATGCGAGCAGTACCCCACTTCACAACGTTAGACATACCTTCGATAACTGGTTCAAAATGAATAGAGTCTATGGTGGAGTAATTTGGTGTTCTATACTTTTCGTCTAACGAGTCTTTTTGAATTTTTTTGACAAAATGAGGTTTGTAAAAATATCCTCTGTTGGCAATGGTTGCAACCATATTTGCCAATTGAATGGGAGTGGTTAAAACCTCTCCTTGTCCAATCGAATTGGAAAGAGAGGTTGTTGCACCCCAGCGTTGATTTGGATACCAGTAATCATAATAATCAGAATTTGGAATAAACCCTTTTTGACCAGTTGGATGATCGTATCCTAAATAATTTCCCATGCCAAAACTTTTGATATGATTACTCCAGATGTTCATCCCTTTTTTTGGATCGTTAAAACGATCTATGGTTCGGCGATAGATTGTAGCAAAGTAAGTGTTGCAAGAGTTGTAAATACCACTGTTCAATCGATTTTTTGTCCCATAATTACAATGACATTTCATAAAATCAGTTCTGCCATAATAGTGACCCTCATTGCAGAGCACACGAAAACGTGGAGTAATTGCTTCCTCTTGAAGCGCAACCAGTGCATTGACGAGCTTGAAAGGTGATCCTGGGGGATACTGTCCTTGTAAGCCTCGATCAAAAAGGGGACGGTTGATGGTGTCGTTCTTCAACACGTTGAAATTCTCAGATCGACTTCGACCAACTAGTAGGTCTGGCGCATATGTCGGTGTACTCACATTGACTAGAATTTCACCTGTTTCAGGCTCTATAGCAATAATACCACCTCTTTTATTCTGCAGAAGTTTTTGACCATATTCCTGAAGGGCAATATCAATTGTCAAGTGTAGATCTTGAGCCTTTGTTGGAAGGGTATCGAGCTCGCCTTTTTGATAAGGTCCTATCACTCTATTGAATTTGTCTCTTTGAAGATAGCGAACCCCTTTTACACCTCGTAATGTTTTTTCATAGGTTTTCTCGATACCTTGCCGACCAATCAATTCACCGGATTGATAATAGGGATCTTTTCTGATATCAAATCGATTGACTTCGCTAATGTAACCCAATATGTTAGAGGCTGATGCTGTGTTATATTTTCGAATAGCTCTTTTTTGAACATAAAATCCTTGATACTTCCAGAGTTTTTCTTGTAGCACGGCATAGTCACTTTTGGATAACTGCGCCAAAAAAACAGATGGTTTTCTGGTTGAATAAAAGCGAGCTTTTTTGACTTTTTCGACGAGGTTCTTTTTGTCAATCTTTAAAAGTTTACAGAACTCAAGCGTATCGAATTGTTGCAACTGCCTTGGAATAATCATCAGATCATAGGTTGCTTGATTTTCGACGATCAATGTTCCATTTCTATCAAAAATAAATCCTCGTTTAGGGTAAATATATTCTCGTAAAACAGAGTTTTGTAATGACTGATCATCATAATCAGAGCTCAAGACTTGGAGGCTTAGAAGACGAACCAAAAAAATAATTCCGCTTCCAATTATAAGAATATATAACAGGTTTTTTCTCATTGCTTATTCTTTCGCAACACAAACATAATTGCAATTAAAAATAACAATGTATATAGACTTCCAAAAATAAATTGTTGAATTCCCCATAGTGTTTTGGGCCAACTAGCTAAACCTAAGAGATAGTAAACCAAATGGTGAAGAAGAACCATATTTAAGCTGTAGGCAGACAAGGCAATGAATGGTGTTTGTTGCAAGCGGATGTTAACATAACCATGATTTTTACCAAAAACAGAAGTGATAATTGTTGGCCGAAGAAAAGCTGCGGTTACACATGCTGCAGCTTGAATACCCATAGTCGAGTGTAGGAGATCTGAATAAAGACCATATAAAAATGCAATGACAAGAAAGATAGTTTGTTCAGCATCAGTTGGGTAAAAAATTAAGAAAAGGAGTGTGATTTGAGGAATCAGTTGAACCCCCAAATTGAACTGATCAAAAACCATCACCTGTAAGACAGGTAACAAAAAAAAATAGATGATAAAAGGGTATGATCTACTATTCATTTATTGTTTGTTGAATGCTTTTTACTTCTTCTTTGGTGGGGTGGTCGATGGCAAAAACAAATCCTAAATTAGTCATGTCTTGAAAAAGAGAGACTTCGATGTCGTAAAAACTCAAAGAAGGATTGTCTATAAAATCTGAAATCGTACCTATTGGAATACCAGGGGGAAAAATGGTTGACATACCACCTGTTTCAATGGTATCGCCAAGGTTGACGACGGCAGTTTTTGGCACATCAATCAAGTTCATTTTGGAAGGGTTATCTCCTGACCAGATTAAGCTTCCAAAGTGGTTGCTGTTTTTGAGCTTTGCGTTGATTTGTAGATCTTTGTTTAAGACGGAGATCGCTTGTGAATATCGATTTTCGACAAACTGTACAACACCAACAATTCCTTTTGAAGTTACCAGCCCCATTTCTTTCTCAACGCCAATATTTTTACCCCCTCTCAATGTGATATAGTTATAGCTATTGATAAAAGAATTTCGAATTACTTGTAGCCTCACTGTACTGTAGCTCAAGGTATCAGAAGGTAGTTTTTTTTCAGAAAGTAGTTGATCTAAAAGAATTTGGTTTTCTTCAATTAGAAGCTCGTTGGTCTTTCTTAAATTAACATATGATGAAAGGGAGTAAACAATATAATTTAGCTGCGTGCCAAAATAAAGGCCAGCATTTGCAACCAAACTTCGGTGGTAAGAACTTGATTGTTGTAATAGAAAAACACTCAATGAAATAAGTAGAACGTAAACCAAGCCATTACGGAATCTAATAATGACATTGACAAGCTGCTGCATTGTTCAACTATTTAACTAGGATTGTTTTGTATTGGTCAATATTTTTTAGAGCTATTCCAGTTCCTCTTACAACTGCTCGCAATGGGTCTTCGGCAATAAAAATAGGAAGATCTGTTTTTTGCGACAATCGCTTGTCTAACCCACGCAGCATCGATCCCCCACCAGCAAGATAAACACCAGTATTGTAGATGTCTGCCGCAAGCTCTGGGGGAGTTTGAGATAGGGTTTCCATAACAGAGTCTTCAATTCGAATGATTGATTTATCGAGGGCTTTTGCAATTTCTCGAAAAGAAATAACTGTTTCTTTTGGTTTTCCTGTCAGCAAGTCTCGTCCTTGAACAGTCATATCTTCTGGAGGGTTTTCTAACTCCTCAAGGGCAGATCCGATCAAAATTTTCACGCGTTCTGCTGTTCGTTCTCCTACATAGAGGTTGTGTTGTGTTCGCATATAATAAATGATATCGTTTGTAAACACATCACCAGCCACTTTTACAGACTTATCGCATACAATACCAGAGAGTGCAATCACAGCAATTTCTGTTGTTCCTCCACCAATATCGATAATCATATTTCCTTTGGGCTGCATGATATTCACACCAATGCCTATAGCTGCTGCCATTGGTTCATGAATAAGATACACTTCTTTTCCATTGACACGCTCTGCTGACTCACGCACAGCACGCATTTCAACTTCAGTTATTCCAGATGGAATACAGATGACCATTCGAAGGGCAGGAGTAAAAAATCGTTTTTTAAGTGCAGGAATATTTTTGATGAACATGCTAATCATCTGCTCTGAGGCGTCAAAATCAGCAATAACACCATCTTTCAATGGGCGTATTGTTTTGATGTTTTCGTGGGTTTTTCCCTGCATTAGGGCTGCTTCATGTCCAACAGCGATAATTTTGTTTGTCACACGATCACGTGCAACAATAGATGGGCTATCGACTACTACATTTTCATTATGAATAATGAGTGTGTTTGCAGTACCCAAGTCAATAGCAATATTTTCTGTTAAAAAATCGAAAAAACCCATAATAAATTATATTGTAATTATACGAATTAATGTTTAAAGTGACGCACACCCGTCATCACCATCGCCATCTGGTGGGCATTACAAAAATCGATAGTTTGCTGATCTTTGATTGATCCTCCTGGTTGAATAACCGCTGTAATTCCTGACTTATGAGCGATTTCAACACAATCAGGAAAAGGGAAAAATGCATCACTTGCCATGACAGCTCCTTTCAAATCAAACCCAAATGTCTCTGCTTTTTTAATCGCATGTGATAGCGCATCAACTCTCGATGTTTGGCCTGTTCCGGAGGCAATCAATTGCAAACCTTTAGCGAGCACAATGGTATTTGATTTAGTGTTTTTACAAATGTTCGAGGCAAACAGCATGTCCTCAATCTGCGCTGTAGTTGGCTTTGAAGTGGTAGCTGTCTGTAACATTTTCTCATGATCAATAATTTGATCCTTGTCTTGTACGATATAACCGTTGAGACAACTGCGAACCAACTTTACTGTATGAGTATTTGTTTTTTGAGCAAGTAAAATTCTGTTCTTCTTGTTCTTGAGAAGGGTAAGTGATTTATCGTCAAAGGATGGCGCGATGACGACCTCACAAAACAATTCGTGAATTTGACGTGCTGTTTCAATATCAATTGGCCGGTTTGCAATTAAAATACCACCAAACGCAGAAATTGGATCGCCAGCAAGTGCTGCTTTATAGGCTTCAATGAGTGTTTTTCTAGTGGCAACACCACAAGCGTTGTTGTGTTTGAGAATTGCAAAGGTAGGATCAGTTGACTCGTGGGCTTCCATCAAGCATAAAGCAGCATCAATATCAAGAAGGTTATTATATGATAATTCTTTGCCGTTTAGCTTATCGAATAATTTCTCTAAATCGCCAAAAAAATAGCCTTCCTGATGGGGGTTTTCACCATAGCGAAGTTGATGACCTTTCAGAACACTCAACTTTAGTGCAGAGGACCTATCATCAAAATAATTAAAAATGGCACTGTCATAATGAGATGATACATTGAACGAATGCTTGGCAAAATACTTCCTTTGTTCTAAGGTAAACGTCCCATTTTTATCCATTAGAATGGAGAGCAGGTGTTTGTACTCAGATTTTGAAGCAATACAGACAACATGAGCTTGGTTCTTTGCAGCTGCACGAGTCAAAGCAATACCACCGATATCAATTTTTTCAATGATCTCTTGCTCGGTTCCCCCACGCGCTACAGTTTCTTCAAATGGATATAAGTCAACAATCACCAGATCAATTAGAGGGATGTCATAGGTCGATAGTTCTTCAGTGTCATTCACATTGTCTCTGCGATTAAGAATTCCGCCAAATACCTTTGGGTGCAACGTTTTAACGCGCCCACCTAGTATGGAGGGATAATTGGTAATGGACTCAACTCGAATAACTTCGATTCCCAAGGAATCAATATAATCAGCTGTACCTCCTGTCGAATAGATTGTCACCCCGAGCTGGTTGAGCTTTTTGACAATGGGTTCTAAACCATCTTTATCAAAAACCGAAATCAGAGCGGATGAAATGCGAATTGTATCTTGCATAAGCCCTAATAGGTTGCAAAAGTAGCAATTTTAAAGCGTAATTTAATCTCTGTAGCTTGATTAAAACAAATGCTTGGCAACAAGGCGATTGACTTGGGTTAAAAAAGCTATGTCTTTTTCAGTAAAAGCCTTTAATTGGTGGGAGTCGATATCGATCTGACCGATGTTTTTATCATTGACAAATAATGGAATGACAATCTCAGATTTCACATCCAAACTGCAGGCAATATAATTGTCTTGTGCGTTCACATCAGCGGCAATAAAGTTTTTGTTGCTCAATGCAACTTGCCCACAAATCCCTTTGCCAAATGGAATATTTGTATGCTCTGTCGACTCGCCAACATAAGCGTTTAAAACCAGCTCTTTTTGTTTAGGGTTATGCAAATAATAACCTACCCAGTCGTAGGTTTCAATGCAATCATATAGGAGTTGACAGATCAATTGCAGTCCTTCTTTTTGATCGATACCTGAACTGATTTTTGCTTCGATTTTAGATAATAACGAATCTGTTTTCATAAAAAAACTGCCCCAAGAGGGGCAGTAGTTATCGATTTACATCATCCCTGGCATGCCACCACCCATTGGTGGAGCAGCAGGTGCAGGAGCATCCTCTTTGATGTCGACGAGTGCACACTCGGTTGTGAGCACCATTCCAGCAACGGAGGCTGCGTTTTCTAAAGCAACGCGCGTGACTTTTTTAGGATCAATTATTCCAGCATCTTGCATATCCACATAAGTTTCCGATTTGGCATCATAACCAAAATTGGCTTTACCTTCTTCGACTTTGGATACAACAACAGAACCTTCACCACCAGCATTGGATACGATTGTGCGTAAAGGTGACTCGACAGCGTTAAAGACAATCTGATTTCCAGTTGCCTCGTCAGCGTTTTCAGATTTGATTTTTTGTATCGATTTCCTAGCGTTGAGCAAGGCAACACCTCCACCTGAAACTATACCTTCTTCAACAGCAGCGCGAGTGGCATGTAATGCATCATCAACACGATCCTTTTTTTCTTTCATTTCTACTTCAGAAGCAGCACCAACATATAGAACAGCAACGCCACCAGCCAATTTTGCCAGTCGCTCTTGTAATTTCTCTTTGTCGTAATCGGATGTAGTCGATTCAATTTGCGCTTTGATTTGGTTGACGCGCGCTTTGATTGCTTCTGCATCTCCAGATCCATTCACGATGGTCGTATTGTCCTTATCAATGGTTACTTTTTCAGCAGTGCCAAGCATTTCGATCGTGGTATTTTCGAGATTGAAGCCGCGTTCTTCAGAGATGACAGTACCACCTGTTAGGATCGCAATATCTTCAAGCATTGCTTTTCGGCGATCACCGAAACCAGGTGCTTTTACAGCTGCGATTTTGACTGTTCCTCTTAACTTATTCACAACAAGAGTAGCCAATGCTTCCCCATCAACATCCTCTGCCACAACAACGAGTGGTTTTCCTGTTTGTGCCACAGGTTCTAAGACAGGCAGTAAGTCTTTCATCGTCGAAATCTTTTTGTCAAACAAAAGGATATATGGACTTTCTAAATCAGCTTCCATTTTCTCAGCGTTTGTGACAAAATATGGAGATAAATAACCTCGGTCAAATTGCATCCCTTCAACAACGTCTACATAGGTATCAGTACCCTTTGCTTCTTCCACGGTTATAACACCCTCTTTACCAACCTTTTCAAAGGCTTCTGTTATAAGCGAACCGATGGTTTCATCGTTATTTGCAGAGATGGAAGCAACTTGTTTGATTTTTTCAGAAGAATCACCTACCTGTACAGATTGCTTATCGAGGTCTTTTACAATGGCCTCTACAGCTTTCTCCACACCTCGTTTTAGATCCATAGGGTTGGCACCAGCAGCAACATTTTTAAGGCCTTCATGAACTATTGCTTGTGCCAAAATGGTGGCAGTTGTTGTACCATCACCAGCTAAATCATTTGTTTTCGATGCAACTTCTTTGACCATTTGAGCACCCATGTTTTCTAGGGCATCCTCTAGTTCAACTTCTTTTGCAACAGTAACCCCGTCTTTTGTCACTTGAGGACCACCAAAGGATTTGTCAATGATTACGTTCCTTCCTTTTGGACCTAAGGTAACCTTTACAGCGTTGGCGAGAGCATCTACGCCACGCTTGAGCCCTTCACGGGCCTGAATATCAAATTGAATATCTTTTGCCATTTTGTTTTATTTTTATACAATTGCTATAACATCGCTTTCGCGCATAATTAAATAATCTGTTCCATCTAGTTTAAAATCTGTACCAGCATATTTTCCATAAAGAACAGTATCACCAACTTTAAGGGTCACCGACTCGTCTTTAGTACCTGGTCCAACAGCTGCTACTGTTCCTTTTTGAGGTTTTTCTTTTGCTGTGTCCGGAATAATGATTCCTGAAGCAGTTTTGGTCTCAGCCTCAAGCGGGGATATCACCACACGATCGGCTAAAGGTTTTATATTTAATTTACTCATAATCTCGTATTATTTTATTACCAATAAGCATTAACCATGCCAACTCAATTTTGATTGATTCCATCTGTCATCTTGTGACATTATGGCATCTTGGTGTTCTCGCTTAGATTATTGTTCAGGGATGTCTTCAGGCAACAATTCTGGCAACTCTTCGGGTATCTCTTCAAGAATAACCTCTTCAATTGCCTCATCACTCAACAAACTTGAGTCTTCGACAGTGCCAGGTCGTGATATCATTGAGTTTGACAATAAGATTAGAACCAAAAGTAAAGTGGCCAACCCCCAAGTGCTTCGATCTAAGAAGTTTGTTGTGTTTTGTACACCACCAATTTGTTGTCCACCACCACCAAAAGATGAAGAAAGCCCACCTCCTTTGGGATTTTGAACCATGATGACTAGCACCAAAAGAAATGATACAATAACAATAAGAGCGATGAAGATGGAAAATGTATTCATAAGAAAGTTATTTTGACTCCTCTAATTTGATTTTCTTAATATGGGTTGCAAATAAACTACTTTTTTCTGGATATTTCAAAGAGAGGATTTTGAAAGCTTTTTTTGCTTCATCATACTTTTTTTGTTTCCAGTACAAGTGAGCAAGTGTTTCTGTCATAATTTTATTTTTTGACAGTGGATTCTCTACCGACAAGTCTTTTTTCGTGCCAGTCTTTTTCACAGCACCAATCTTTGGATTGCTAAACACAAACTTGTCAATCCAGTCAAATTTTGATGGTGGTTTATTTTCGTTTTTCTTATCGACGACTTCAAGCCATTCCAAAAAGGAGTGCATGTTACTCTCACTAGGAATCGTCAATTGTTTCCTACTACCTTCTATACCTTGAGCCAAATGTTCTAAGTGTTGATATAAAACATTTCTTTGGGTTGTTTGAAGCGCACAAGAACGAAGAGCACTTTTATAGCCTTTTGCATTTGATAATTTAAGAACCTCTAACTCCAGCACTCTTAAAGCGGTGAAATAGGGATATTTCTTTATCATTTTTTTTATAGAAATGAGTGCTTTTTCAGCATTGGTTTTTGCCAAACTGCTGAGCTCTTCAAGTGTTTGTGCTTGGTTTACCATTTTGCAAGAGTTTCGTTAAACACATCTTGCGTTATTCGCTCAAATATCTCATCATGAGCATTTGACTTCACACTTTGAAGTTGCGCAGTGTCAGAGAAATCATAGAAGTGAGAAAATCTTTTTTCAAAATTATCCTCTTCATTGTTGGTGTTGATATAACGAACATTAATCGTTACTGTGAGCCTGTTTTGTGCAGCTGTTTGCTGAGCAGTAGCAGTTGTCGGTGTAACACGATATTCAATAATTTCTCCCCCATATATCAAATCTCCATTTGCCCCTGTTAATTCTAAATTCGTTTGATTGATCAGCACTTCTTGCATGGCATTTGTAAAATCTCTATCAATCCCTGGCTCAAAGGTTGAACCAATGGAGTTTGCTGCATCATTAACAAAAAGGTTGACTTGAACAGTCTCGGCATTTTCAGGAACAGAGGCTCCGGTAAAGGAATAAAATTTGCATCCTAAGACAAGAAAAACCAGACTGAATAAAAAGATCTTTTTCATTATAAATCAAGATCAAACTGTTTTATTTTTCGATACAACGTACGTTCTGAAATTCCGAGCTCATTGGCTGCAGCCTTTCGCTTTCCATGATTTCGCTCAAGTGCTTTTTTGATCATCTCGAGCTCTTTTTCAATCAAACTCAAAGTTTCTTCCTCCTCAATTTCTTCAGCATATTCAAACTTGTCCTCTGTATTTGGGGTGTAGGGTTTTGGTTCGTTGGCAGAAGGCAATAAGCGTTCTGTTTGGTCTTGTTCATTGCCATAAATTTTTTGAATCAACCCCTCATTCTCAGTGCGTACCTTGTCAGTGCTGGAAGAGTTCATCAACTCTAGGGTCAGTTGTTTTAAATCATTCAAATCAGATTTCATGTCAAACAACACCTTGTATAAAATTTCACGTTCTGAGCTAAAATCACTTCCTTGATCTGACGACGATGACACAATAGCTGGCAAACGCACATCGTGACTAGGCAGGTATAAAATTAATGTATCTACCCCAATCGCACGATCTTGTTCCAATACAGACAACTGCTCAGCCACATTGCGAAGCTGACGAATGTTCCCATGCCATTGTTGTCTTTCCAGAATTTGTTGTGCTTTTTCGTCGAGTCGCACAGTAGGCATTTTGTATTTCTGCGCAAAATCTGCTGCAAACTTGCGAAAGAGTAAGTGAATATCACCATCTCTCTCTCGCAATGGGGGAAGAATAATTTCAACTGTACTCAAGCGATAAAACAAATCTTCTCTAAATTTCCCTTGCTGGATGGCTTTTGGCATATCGAGATTGGTGGCTGCTACAATTCTGACATTGGTTTTTTGTACTGCCGAAGATCCAACCTTTAAAAACTCACCATTTTCCAACACCCTCAACAATCTGACTTGTGTGGTCACTGGTAGTTCGCCAACTTCGTCAAGAAAAATAGTTCCGCCATCGGCTTCTTCAAAATACCCACTTCTTGTCGAAGTGGCTCCTGTAAAGGCCCCCTTTTCGTGTCCAAAAAGCTCTGAGTCGATGGTACCCTCAGGGATCGCCCCACAGTTAACTGCTATAAACTTCCCATGTTTTCTTAGGGAAAGCTGATGAATAATTCTAGGAATACTTTCTTTTCCAACTCCACTTTCACCAGTCACCAGCACAGATATATCGGTAGGCGAAACACGAATTGCCTTACCAATTGCCCTGTTGAGTTGGGGATCATTTCCAATGATTTCAAAACGTTGTTTTATGGATTGAATTTTGTCCATACTTAAACAGCTTTACCAATTAGAGTTGCAGACGTACAACTTTCGATTTTTACATTGACAAAATCACCAATTGCAAAATTTTCTTTTGGGAAAACAACTACAGTGTTTTGTTGATTGCGACCACTCCAATGCTCACTTGATTTTTTGGATTGTTTTTCGATGAGAACCTCAACTGTTTTGCCAACAAACTGTTTTGTTCGATATAAACCGTGTTGCTGTTGTTTTGCGACAACTTCTTGCAAACGACGTTTTTTTACAATCTCGGGAATGTTGTCTTCAAGTTTTTTGGCAGCGGGGGTCCCAGGGCGTTCGGAATACATAAACATAAACCCAAAATCATATTTCACATAATCCATCAAACTAAGTGTGTCTTGATGATCTTCCTCATTTTCGTTTGGAAAGCCACTAATTATATCTTGTGATATACCACAGTCTGGTAAAATCGTTCGAATGTTATCAATAAGTTCGATGTACTCAGCTCTCGTATGCTTTCGGTTCATTGCCTCCAAGACACGATCGCTTCCTGACTGAACAGGTAAATGAATGTAGTTGCATATGTTTGTGTGTTTTTGCATTACATACAACACATCTAAAGTCATGTCTTGGGGGTTGGATGTTGAGAACCGAAATCGCATTTTTGGTTGCTCATTTGCAACCATATCGAGTAGTTTGTGAAATGTGATTGCTGTTTTCTTTTGCAAATCAGATGCCTTGCGAAAATCTTTTTTGGGCCCACCACCATACCACAGGTAACTGTCAACGTTTTGCCCTAGTAAAGTGACTTCTTTGTATCCCTTTTCCGCAAGATTATTGATCTCTTTTAGGATGCTTTTAGGATCACGACTGCGTTCTCTACCACGAGTGAAAGGAACAACACAGAAGGTACACATATTGTCACAACCACGTGTGATAGACACAAAGGCAGTTACGCCATTGGATTGTAAACGAACTGGTCGTATATCACCGTAAGTTTCTTCTTTGGATAAAATCACATTAACAGCATCTCGACCCTCTTCAACTTCTTTGACTAAACTCGGAAGATCTTTATATGCATCTGGGCCAGCAACAAGGTCAACAATTTTTTCTTCTTCTAAAAATTTTGATTTTAAACGCTCAGCCATACAGCCCAACACCCCAACTTTAAGCTTTGGATTGCTTTTTTTGAGACTGTTCAATTGGTCCAATCGATTTCTAACAGTTTGTTCTGCTTTTTCTCGAATTGAACAAGTATTGATAAGGACCAAATCGGCATGTTCGAGATCATTTGTTGTTGAGTACCCAGCGTCTGCTAGGACAGAAGCAACGATTTCACTGTCAGAAAAATTCATTTGACACCCATAACTCTCAATATACATTTTTTTTCCATTTGTTTTATGGTCATGGATGTTAAGCACATCTCCATTATATAAATTCGGATTTTTCGTATGTGAAGTTTTAGCGTACAATTGAGTATTTTAAACATTATGCATACAAAAATACAAAAATACCGACATTTTGTCAGTAATTGTTTAAAAAGAGGGTCGGCACTTCATAGTGAGGCAGTCGTTTTTTGAGTTTGTCATTGATAAAAGTGCCTAGAGCAGCATAAAGTGCATAGTTAGGGGGAAGGTACTGTAATAATTGCACATGCAAGGCCTTGTGGAACAACTATAATCGCAATGGAAAGCACTGAAATTAAATCGCTAAACAAAGCTGATTTTTACAGTTCATTAGTCCATTGTAAAGTGGAAAAAAGTTTGGTAATCAATGAGTGAAATTATACTATTTTAATTAGAAAATTATGGTAAAATACTACTAAAAATCGATCTTTTTAAGGGAAAAGTTTTGCATGTTAAAAAATAATTCTACTACTTTTGTTTCCATTTTTACTCCGACATATGGCAAAAAATCTAGTTATTGTAGAGTCTCCAGCCAAAGCAAAAACAATTGAAAAATACCTTGGCGCTGATTTCAAAGTTGTGTCCAGCTATGGTCATATTTCAGACCTTCCTGACAAAGAACTAGGGGTTGATGTTGAGCGAAATTTTTTGCCGAAGTACACTGTTTCAAATGATAAGAAAAAACTTGTATCAGAGTTAAAAACTCTTGCAAAAAAATCCAACACTGTATGGCTTGCTAGTGATGAGGATCGAGAAGGAGAAGCAATTGCCTGGCATTTGTCGAATGTTCTTGAGTTGCAAAAAGAAAACACAAAACGAATTGTTTTTAATGAAATCA
Source organism: uncultured Bacteroidota bacterium (assembly GCA_902631125.1). Taxonomy (GTDB): domain Bacteria; phylum Bacteroidota; class Bacteroidia; order Flavobacteriales; family Flavobacteriaceae; genus UBA724. The sequence continues at coordinate 9,568 of CACOXF010000003.1, read as the reverse complement.
CAAAAACTGCTATACAACACGCCATTGAACACCCCCGACAAATCGATCAAAACTTAGTCGACGCGCAACAAGCACGAAGGGTGTTGGATCGACTTGTGGGGTATGAGCTATCTCCAATTCTTTGGCGTAAAGTACAGGGTGGATTATCTGCTGGGCGTGTGCAATCGGTAACACTTCGTTTGGTTGTTGAACGAGAGCGTGAAATCGAAAATTTTATTCCTAAGGAAACGTTCAAAGTTCAGGCAAATTTCACTTCGGTAATGGGTATCGCCTTTACAGCCGATCTGTCTAAAACTTTTTCTAGTGAGCAAGAGGCTTTAAATTTTTTAAATCAAAACATCGAGGCTAAATTTCATATAGATTTCATTGAAAAAAGACCAGCTACAAAGTCGCCAGCAGCACCTTTTACGACTTCTACTTTGCAACAAGAAGCATCGAGAAAACTTGGATTTTCTGTCAGTAGAACCATGCAAAATGCACAACGGTTGTATGAAGAAGGTTTGATTACCTATATGCGAACAGACAGCGTAAACCTCTCAAAACAAGCCTTGGCACAGGCTGCTTCTGTGATTGTAAGTAACTATGGGAAACAATATTTACGAACACATCAGTATGTTACAAAAAAGAAAGGAGCACAAGAAGCGCATGAAGCTATTCGTCCAACTGACCTGACTCGAATGGAAGCAAATGTAGAATATGATCAACAGCGATTGTATGATTTGATTTGGAAGCGCACCTTGGCCTCACAAATGAGTTTGGCAAAACTCGAAAGAACAGTTGCTAAAATCGTTACAGACAAGCATCCTCATGCATTTGTTGCAAGAGGAGAAGTGGTTGTTTTTGATGGATTTTTAAAATTATATTTAGAAGGTGTTGATGATCCATCCGATGAAGATCAATCGTTGCTGCCAGCAATGAAAAAAGGTGAGGTTGCCCATGCAAAACAAATCATTGCTACACAACGTTTCAGTCGACCTTCTTATCGTTACTCAGAGGCATCACTTGTCAAAAAATTGGAAGAGCTTGGCATTGGAAGACCTTCAACCTATGCACCTACAATATCAACTGTTCTCAATCGTAAATATGTTGCCAAAGGCTCGCACGAAGGAGATCAGCGAACATACAAACAACTTCTCCTCAGTGATAACAAACTTACAACTGAAAACAAATCTGAAAAAACAGGCTCCCAAAAAGGCAAACTTGTTCCAACAGATATTGGTTTTTTGGTAAATGACTTCTTGATCAACAACTTCAAGGAAATAGTTGATTATGGATTTACGGCAAGCATCGAACAGGATTTTGATCGAGTAGCAACAGGAAATTCTGAATGGGAGACGATCATGGAGCAATTTTACTCTAATTTTCATCCAGTTGTTGAAGATGTTAAGAAAAATGCTACTCGAGAGACAGGGCAGCGAATTTTGGGAACACATCCAAAAACTGGTCGTCAATTGAGCGTTCGGCTTGGAAAATTTGGCCCAATGGCTCAGTTGGGGACTGTTGACGATGAAGAAAAACCATTATTTGCTTCAATTCCAGATTCACTTAGTTTAGCTAAAATAACTTTTGAAGAGGCTATGGACTTGTTTAAACTGCCTGCAACGATTGGCGAATATGAGGGATTGCCTGTACAAGCCAACAATGGTCGTTATGGACCATATGTGCTTCACAACAGTGTATTTATTTCTCTGCCAAAGGGCACAGACCCACTCACAGTGACGTTGGATCAAGCTATTACTTTCATTGAAAAAAAACGAAAAGACGATGCACCAATTGCAACCTATGAAGGTCAGGGTGTTACTAAAGGCAAGGGTAGATTTGGACCATTTATCAAGTGGAATGGGTGGTTTATTAACGTGTCAAAACAATATGACTTTGATGATCTTTCAGAAAAAGATATCGAAGAAATTATAGAAGCAAAGAAGAAAAAAGAAGCAGAGCGAATTGTTCGTGTTTGGGAAGAAGAGGGCATTCGAATCGAAAAAGCAAGGTGGGGAAGGCATAACCTTATCAAAGGAAAAACTAAGGTTGAGCTCAATAAAACAATCGATGTGGATAATATTACCATAGATAAAGCCAAAGTGATGTTGAGCAAAAAGAATCCTGCAAAAAAGAAAAAAAATAACTAATGGCGATTGAGTTTCTTATCCCTGTAGCTGATGAAGTTTTATCACTTCGAACGAGTTCAGAGCCACAGACATTGGGTAATAAAATTAAAATTCATACTGAAACAGGAGGGATTCCGAGCTTCAAAAATAATAGAATCGCGATTGTGGGGGTTCTAGAAACAAGATCCATAGGTCAGCCCCATCAGCGCAAACAAAACCTGACAGGCATTCGCAAAGCCTTCTACAGCTTATATATTGGAAACTGGAGTAACAACATCATTGATCTTGGAGATATCCCCATTGGAGATAAGGAAAGTGACTCAATGAAGGTACTACACGATATCGCCAAAGAAATGTATCAGCGCAACATACTGCTAATCGCTTTTGGGGGAAGCCAGGAAAATACCCTTGGCCTTTGTCGAGTGTATAACGAACTGGAGGTTTACTATAACTTGACGTCGATAGATTATAAATTTGATTTTGGTGGCGATGGCAATCTCATTTCACCAGATTCTTATATGTCAAAGCTCATTGCAAACCGACCCAATTACATGTCGAATTTCTGTAATCTGGGGTATCAGAGTTATATGGTAGCTCAAGATGAAATTGACCTCATGGACCGCTTGTATTTTGAGTCCTATCGTCTTGGTGCATTGACGCCTGACCTAAGGGTTGTAGAACCCCTGATACGTGACTCTGATATTGTTTCAATGGATATGATAGCAGTGAAATCCAACGAGCTCCAAGGTGGATTTACACAAGTTAATGGATTTACAGCACAACAATTTTGTGCATTGGGGCGTTATGTTGGTATCAGCGACAGGGTTCGATTTGTAGGTATACAGAATATTCCAGACACTAGTGCCGCTGCGAATTTGACAGCTCAAACAATGTGGTATATTATAGAGGGTATGCATTTTAGAGTGAATGAATTTCCATTTTCAACAAAGGAAAATTGCGTAAAGTATGTAGTCTCTTGTGATAACCAAGAGTTGATTTTTTATCAAAGTTCGGTGAGTAAACGCTGGTGGTTGGAAGTACAAGCAAAAAAGGACTCTAACCAGGAAATCATACTGATTTCGTGTGCTGAAAATGATTTTTATACAGCAGAAAAAGGGGTGGTTCCTGAGCGTTGGTGGAAGGCCATTCGTCGAAGTATAATTTAAAATGCATATTTTTGTCAACAGTATTGTTAATAAATATCTTAATTTCGCATACGTAATGAGAAGCATAACCGCATTACTTGCTTTATTAATTTTAGTCTTGAGTTGTGGAAAACGCGATCAAGGCGAGTTAATTGGAGTTAAGACAAAAAAGTTTATTAAGGTAAACCCACATGGAATGGTCGAAATTCCTGGTGGGTCTTTTATTATGGGTTCTTCCGACGAGGATATCATTGATGCGCAAAACGATATCACTCGAACCATGACTGTCCGAACCTTTTACATGGACGAAACCGAAATATCCAATCGCGAGTATATGCAGTTTATCGAATGGGTGAAAGACTCAATCGTGAGAACCAAACTTGCAGAAAAAGCAGTTTATGTAGCCTTGGGAGTTACTCAAGACAACACTAAGGACTTTAAAAATATAGAGCAGACCTGGTCACAGTTTAATGATTTGGCAGAATCTTTGGTCGATGAGAACTCGGAAGGTGTTGGTGAAATTAAAATGCCCAACCTAGATGACATTTCAGATGAAAATGAAAATTTTAGCAGTCCAGAAGATTTCTACACTGCAGAAAAAGGGGAAATACTTACATATTTTCCTGCGATAGCCGATTATGTTGGTGTTGAAGAATCTGATGGCGACGCTGGCGAAGAATTTAGTGGACTCAATGGATATCAATTACTTCTTCGATATAGAGCTGAAAATCCTATAGTTTTATGGTTAAGAGACAGAAATAAGCCTGACAGTGAATATCACAACTATCTCCCTTTAGACAGAGATACTGATATTTTTTGGGATAGAGAAGATTATCCAGACATCCACTATTCAGAAGTTATGGAAGATAAGGTATATTTACCCGAAGAAGAATGGTATAATGGCGTTCGATCTATTGACACTAAAATATTGGTTTATCGTTATTCTGAATTGAAGACTGATAGTTTGGTCAATGATATGAAGAATCCAAACCTAGTAGATAACATCAAACGCTCTGATTACCTCGTTCATGACGCTGTTCGCATTTATCCTGATACGACAGTTTGGATAAAAGACTTTAAGTATAGTTACAACGAACCGATGTTCAACGAATATTTTTGGCATCCCGCTTATGCTGATTATCCAGTAGTTGGCATCAGTTGGAAGCAGGCAAAAGCATTTGCGAATTGGAGAACAAAATACAGGAATGATTATTTAAGAGGGGAAAAAAATAAAACAACAGTAGGTCAGTTTCGACTGCCTACTGAAGGAGAATGGGAATATGCTGCTCGTGGTGGTAAGCAATCTGCAATTTACCCTTGGGGGGGGGCCTTATTTGGTCGACAACCGGGGAGATTTTCTTGCAAACTTTAAACCCAAACGAGGCGATTACTCAGCTGATAACATCGTTTATACTGCTGAGGTAGATTCCTATGAACCAAATGATTTTGGACTGTACAATATGTCTGGAAATGTAGCTGAATGGACCTCATCGCCTTATTATAACGAGAGTTATGAGTTCAACACAACTTTTAACCCTGACGTTTATATGCCGGGGAATGAAAGAAAAGTAGTGCGAGGAGGCTCATGGAAAGATATTGCCTACTTCTTAAAAGTTGGAAGTAGAGATTACGAATACGCTGACAGTGCAAAGAGTTATATTGGGTTGCGTTTAGTTCGTGACTATTTAGGATCAAACAGTAGATAATTTAAGAGGAATGAAGAAAAAGTTTTTTATACCGGAAAAATACTTAGAATTAATTTTTGGACTAGGAGCATCAGTCGTTATTATTGGTGCACTTTTGAAAATTACACACAAGGATTTCATATTTAGTGGAAACACATGGCTAACTGCTGGGCTCATAACTGAGGCTGTGATTTTTATGATTGCAGGTCTTAGAGGCTATGCTGTAACAACCGAGGATGACGATCATGGAGATAGTCCAGAGGCTGCAATCTCTGACGTTTCTAAAGAAGTAGATGCGCTCAAAGAAGCCTTTGCATCTGCCACCAACCAAATACAAAATTTGACAGGAAGTTTGCAAGCTGCTACAATTGCGGCAGCAACAATTAAGATTCCTGAAAATTTTCAAGTCAACGTTGATGAGCTAAACAACCGCCTTGCTTCGGCTAGTGTTTCTGTTTCTCAAGTTCAGGACGTTTATAATAATATCGAAAAGAGCTTGGATGGTCAGCCTGAAGCGCATAGAGATGTAGTATCTGCTAGCGATAAACTTGTTGTACAACTAGAAGAAATGAACTCTCTTGTGAAGCAGCTCAACGAAAAGTACTCTGCGATTTCTAAAGCAATGGGTAATTAAATAATATCAACCACATCTAATGGCAGCAGGAAAACAAGACTCTAGGCAAAAAATGATAAACATGATGTATCTCGTGTTTATCGCCATGTTGGCTTTGAATATTAGTAAAGAGGTACTCGCCACTTTAGGAATTTTGAATGATGATATAGAAAATTCGATTCGATCCAAAAGAGAAAAAAGTGAAGAACTTTATGGCTTGTTTAAGCAAAATGCAGAGAACCCAAGCTATTCATTTGCTAAAGAGTGGGCTCCTATCATAGAAGATGCCACCGATGAATACTATACATTTGTCCAGGGAATAAAAGATACGCTATTACTGGATAAAGACGGTAAAAATAAATATAAGAAGGCTGTGGTAATTAAAGACGGTCCGAACAAATCAGATACCCTGATTATTACAAATTACCAGACTATGGACAAGGCACTCGATCTTGATGATATGTTTTTTGAAGGAAACAATTACGATAGTTTGGGTGTTGTGTTTGTTGACAAATTCAAATCATATTCTTCTCTTATGCGTTCGATTATCGACTCTATTGCCTTGCAAGAAAGTCGATTGACTATCAAAAGAACTCCACACGATTTTTCAATTAGCAAAGACCTATTAAGTAGAAGTTTTACTTTTCAGGACTCTGTTGTGAACTCAGAAGGTACTATCCAACCTTATCTAGATTACAACTACAAAGGTTTTCCGAAAATCGCTTCACTCTCTAAACTCACGAAATTACAATCTGATGTTCGCGAATTAGAACTTCAAATGGTAGATGCGTTTAACACGAAAATTTTAAGTGATGGTAGTGCTGTAAATATCAACACCTCGAAGTCGCTATTGAATGCAAAATCAACCTATTTCGTTGGTGAGCGTATTAATGATGCCAAAATACTTATTGGCCGAATTGCAAGTGACTTTCAGCCAGATTCTGTTTCGATTAAAATCGATAATCGCCAGTTGCGACAGGGTAGAGACTTTAGTATAGAAGATGGCGCTATCAACCTCAACTTAATCTTCAGTTCTGGTGGGGAAAAGAAAATCACAGGAGATTTATTTTTCTCTGATGCTGACGGAAATCTTGAACCAATCCCTGTTGAACAAACCTTAGTGGTGAACAATCGCACTGACTTTTTCATCGAGATTCCACGAATGAATGTTTTGTATCGAGGATTGCCAAACGAAATACGTGTTATTGACCCTGAAATTCAACAAACTAACATGACACTTCGATCTAGCTCTGCTGATATTATTCGTGGGACAAGCAGCACTTTTGAAATCATACCCAAGAGCAATGTTAAAAGTGTTAAAGTTACTGTTGGAGATCGTTCGAGTTCAAGAGTTAAAAAAGAAAAAACGTTTAGAGTAAAAGATCTACCTGAAATGGAAAGTTCTTTACTATACAGTAATAATTTCTTTACAAGTTCTACAGGAATCAGTAAAAGGGGACTCCAAAGAGGTAGATTGACTGCCAAAATCCCTGATGATTTTGATTACGAGCTTACGATTGAAGTGGTGAGCTTCACATTCCAAATTGGAAATTCAGCCCCTAGGGAAATCAAAGGCGATAAACTCAATGAATTGTTTGCAGTCATCGAAGCACAGCCTAAGGGAGCTAGAGCTTTCTTTGACAATGTGATTTCTCGAGCCTATTTTAATTCTGGTGGTAAAAGACGCTATGTAGAAAATGTAAAGGTTAAAGATTTCAACATTAAACTCAGATAACGTTATGCATAAGATCATTTACATCCTTGCTTGCTTGCTGGTTACTGCTTCCTATGGGCAGTTCAACTTGTTGAATGCTTCATCCCCAGATGAAGTTGGTAAAAAGACTGAAAAGCAACAAGAACTGGACTATAATGAACCCTTAGTTTACCCATATGTAGATGATAAAGATATTATTTGGAGCAAAGTTGTGTATGAGTACATTGATGGTTATGAGCAGTTTAATTACCCACTGTTTTTCCCAACCCAGGATTCTCAGTTCTCTGAAGACCGTAAATCTCTTTGGAGGATTCTAAGAGAGTATTTGTATGAAAGTGAAGACTCAATTACGGTTTACGATGCTAACTTTAGAAACTTCAATGTTAAATTTACTTACAATCTAAGAGAGCCAAAACCTTCCGATGTAATCGGGGATCAATTTTATTTGGTAAACACAAAACTACCAGGTGATGAAACAGACTACAACCTTGACGGTGTTGTGGATGAAAACGATGTTGAATACTTACCATCCGAAAATATTGTTGGGTATAATCTGAAAGGGGTTTGGTATTTCGACAAGAAGTATGGAGAGCTTCGCTATCGCTTAATTGGTATCCAACCTGTTGGGTATACTGCATTTGATCTTGGCGCTGCTCAAATCGCTGCCGAGTCTGATGGGAATGCTCTAAAGCCTGTTGCCTTTTTCTGGCTTTGGTATAAAGACATACGAGAGGTGCTACACAAGCACTATGTATTTAGTGACAGAAACAACTCCAAGCGTATTACTTTTGATCAACTACTTCTATCTCGAAAGTTTCATACTTATTTGTACCGAATTGATAATGTGATGAATGATCGTGATTTATTGAATACACCATATATAAATGATGACCCTTATCTGCGAATCACAGAATCACAAAGACTCAAAGAAATCATCCGAAACTTTGAGCATGATATGTGGAGCAACTAGTTGCCTACAATCATCTCTCTTTCCTGAGTTATACATCTAATTTTTTAAAGTTATCGACTATATAGTTGTTGGATTTGGATTATCAGGGATTTCCTTTTGACATCAACTCCAAATAAATCAGCATTCATTTGTCGTAATTGACGACGGAAACCAATCTACTAGCCGAGCGGTGTTGGATCGGGCTTATTCAATCCTATTGCCCTCAAACGCACCAAACCTGCATGGATGGGCCATAAACTGATGTCATTTTCGATGCATACCTACAAGGCATTAGAAATAGAGCTTGGAGTTCGCTTTGTTCATTATGCTTCGATTTTGAAAATCATGCACCAAAAGACGGATATCAATCAATGACTGGCATCAGGCAATTGTGCAAGACGATTGCAAGCCTTTTATGAATCAAAACATACAGCAAAACAATAACCTAGGTATTCGTGCAGCATTTGGTTTAGTGAGGTGACGAAAACAGGTTGGATGGATACTGCATTGCTTGTTGATGAGTTCACAATTCACATGAATAGCAAAGTAATGCAAGCAATTTTTGAAGCAAAATACTTGCAAATAGATGACAACTGCGTTCGCTATAGAGATATCAAAGCCAAACACATCGTTTTTACCCATGGTGTGAAGGACTGAAACATAATCCATGGTTCTCACAAGTTCCACTGCAGAAAACAAAGGGAGAGTTGATGATCATTGAGAGTAAATATTTGCAAGAAAAAAGCATCATTAATGGAGGTGTATTTATGATACACCTCAGAAATCATAGATATCGTGCTGGTTCGACCTATAATCGGAAAGATCAAAACGAAGGGCCAACAAAGAAAGAGCAACTAACGCTACAAAAACAGTTGGAAAAAATGATTCAAGTTCCTTATAAAATTGTGAGTCAATCTGCAGGCTTTCACCCCACTACACCAGATCGAAGACCTGTAATAGGGGTTCATCCACAATTTTCACAAATCGCCATCTGCAATGGTATGGGTTCTCGTGGGGTATTACAAGCCTCTTTTTGCGCTAGATCGCTCTATGATTATGTCCAAAAAGGTACTCCTATTCCTTCTGAAATCAGTGCTCGGTAGTTTTTTTCTGCTTGCAAAAAACGACTTTCAGCAAAAGTATGATTGTGCATAAGATTATGCCCCAATGTGCTGCTCACTTCTTTCTCGCCCTTGTCAACTAAAAGAATAGAGTCTCTGAAGGTATTAAACACCTCTGACCCTTTAATAAATCTAACGCCAAATAAATTGCTGCTTTCAGGAGTATCGGCGTGTTCTCCCCAAAGCACAACTGGCCCTTGGACGCTTCGCACCGCACTCCCCGACCCTAATCG